>JBECKU010000088.1:0-2611 GCA_040235385.1 Candidatus Sulfobium sp.
CAATGAAAGATTTAAAAAAACACAATTCTGACTTTTGCATTTTGTCGCCGAAGGAGACTGACTTTAAACGGTCTTTCTCCGTGCCCCTGTGTCTCTGTGGTTGATTTCCTTTTTATTTTGTGATGGGCCGGGTGAGCATGCTCTGGGTTATCCTCAGGAGTTCCTCGAGCGGGCCCTTTTCGATAACGGTGATGGAATAGCCGGCTTCCATCCACCGTATGACATTACAGCTTTCTCCGTCGCAAACGCCTTGAACTATCGCGGCAGGTCTGCCTTTCAGGTCTATTTTTTCAGTGCGGATGACCTTTTCCAGAGAGATCCTCGCGTCAACAGGAGCAGGCTCCCGGGGATCGGCCTGTTGGATAGCAAGTACCAGCTTTCCCGTATTCCTGTCTCTGAAATGCATCAGGACCATCTCATAAGGCTTTTTCCTTGCGAAGATCTCGGCGGGGGGCCAGGCAAGGTGCTGGGGGAAATACGAAGGAAGGATGATGCGGTCGATCCTGAGATCGAGTCGCGCATCTTCGATCGTCTTGTATTCCCTGATGCTTTCCTTTTCAAGGGAGAGAGGAATGAAATTAAGGACCCTGAGCAGCAAAACGGTCGCAGTCAGCATCGCGATGAAAAGCAGTATTTTTTTAAGACCCTTCATTTCCCTTCCCTCATACAATAAAAAAGTTTGTTAATATGATTCCCGCTGCAGTCAGTGCCAGTCTGGACCATCCCGATGAATGATACTCGAAGGACTCATTATTCTCAAGCCTCTCGATTCTTTCCTCCAGAAGGAGGTTATGGCTCGATATCTCGATCGTTTCTCTAACGGCAGAGACTCTGCGATCATGATGACGGGGCACATCCAGAGAGAACGCTTTCAATGTGGATGCCAAGGCACGCGGATCGCCGGTGAGGGAAACCGTTATATCATCGCATATTTGCTCATCGTCCTGCACAAGCCTCCGGAACTCAAGCAGGCTCACAGGATTATAGAACATGCATATCCTGATAACGAAAACCGCCAGGGTCGTAAAATTGCTTCTTCTCAAAATATGGGCGAGCTCATGGGCAAGAGCGCTTTTCATCTGTCCGGCATCGAGAATATGGAGCAGAGGCTGGGAAATCACTATTGTGGGCGTCTTTGTGCCGCTCGTAAAGATCACCGGATTTTCATCGTCGATGACTGTAATCGTCGGACTCTCGATCTTCAGAGTCCTGCTCATTTTATCCACCAGAGCGTTCAGTTCGGGGTCTGCGGGGCAGCAGTCATATCCGTCTTTGTAACCGGAATTCCTGTTTTTTTTTGAAAATAAATCTTTTGTAACGGGTATGATCTCCTGGATAAGCACAACGACCGATACGGCAAATAAGAGAAAGAGGAATATGAACCCGATCGGGAGTATTCCGAACAGATCTATAGTCAGCCATCTCATGCTGCTGAATATCGCTCTGTCCTGAACAAAATAGAACGACCCCCTGCCCGGATCGGCCAACTGAAAAACCGGAAACATAAAAAAAGGGAGTATGATGATGAGAAGCCGGTATCTGAAGCGCTCATGCGAGTTTTCCACTTGCCATATTCGGAGGGTCGCTTCCACTATGAGCAGGGTCACGGATGAATGTACGACCGTCTGTACTACATACATGCCGATATAGGTATCGAACAAGTGCATGAGATATATTACCAATTTTATGAAATGGATGTGCCGGTCGTCATTCCCTCCCTATCACTCCAACCTGAAATAAACGGTCGCCCCTTTCCCGGTTGTCCCCCCTGCCCGGATGTCGCCGCCATGACGATCGATGACGCGCTTTACAATGGCAAGGCCGATTCCCGTAATGATTTAAATTAGTTGACCTGGTCCGACCCGGCGTGTAAGCCTTACTGAGATATCAGTGCGTTGACGACCCGGAACCTGTCTGATAGTATGAAATTAACAGGGATAGGCGGCCAGTGAGATGACTTTTATCGACAAGCAATGACCTGACAAGAAAGGAGAAACAGGATGAGCGGAAAATATTTGCTCGACCGATTCTATCGCTCAGCGGTAACCTGCTTACATAAACGGAAGATCGCAATGAAGCATTTACTGAAGATTTATCTGACAGTCTCCGGTGCGATGCTCTTGCCGATTATTATGGCCGGCAATGCAATGGCAGGTGGATTGGTTGACACCAGTGTTGGACGTTTCCTGGCCGCGGATCTTACCGACTCTGAAAATATTACCAACCCATGGTGGACCTTGCCCGCGGGCCATAATTTTCTCTATTTTGCAGAAGACGGCGATGATTGTGTCTGGAACCTGACGGAAGTCCTGAATGCTACGACGAGTAACTTCGAAGGAGTTTATGCCGGCACCATCGCAAGAATCGTCCTCGACCGCGGCTGGGTCGATGAGGATTGTATATACGGGACAGATCCGTCAGCTTTTTTCGATGTCTGGAACAATCTCCCAACTGAGGAAGCCACGTACGACTGGTATGCCCAGGACAGCGAAATGAACATATGGTACATGGGAGAGAACACATTTGACAGAGTGGATTTTGCCGGTTCCTTTGTCGCCGGATGCGATGGTGCAGAAGCCGGGATTGTTGTGCTGGGCAGCCCTTTCAGGGG
>JBECKU010000124.1:0-3874 GCA_040235385.1 Candidatus Sulfobium sp.
CTCCAAATCAGGGCGGAACCTCTTGCATCAGTATTTAAATAAACAATTGCAGTTTCCTGAACCGGCCGGTGTTGGGTATCTTGCTGAAGTGGCCGCGCGGCATTGCGGTTATGGTATATTGCATTAATGAGAGAATTTATTCTTTATAAGGACAACAGCGGCGAATGGGTCGCTGAATGCAGGGAGATACCCGGCTACCGGGCCAGGGGCGGGACAAAAGAAGAAGCGATAGAAAAGATAAAGGCGGCACTATTGGTTTTTTACCCCTGCAAGTGCGAGGACGAACCTGATCATAATTGATGACCCGGACGGAACTCAAAGTTCATTTTTCAGCCTTGACGATCCTCTCCATTCTCGCAAAATCTTCCTTGAAAGAAATATTCCGGAAACCTGCTCTTTCTGCAATTTCTCTCACTTCTTCAGCCTGGTCAAACCCTATCTCCGCGATTATTTTCCCCGCCCCGCTGATATACGGACCTGCACCGAAGAAGATATCCCGGTAGAAGACCAGTCCATCCTCGCCTCCGTCGAGTGCGGATAAAGGCTCCCATTCCCTGATCTCTCTTTGAAGCCCCTCGATGTCCCTACTCCTTATGTAGGGAGGGTTCGAGACTATCAGATCAAAAGGAGGCAGTCCGGAAACAGGTTCGAAGAGCGACCCTTTGAGGAATACAACATTATCGATTCCGTTCGCCACGGCATTTCTTCCGGCAAAGCCGAGAGCCTCAACGGATATATCTGTCCCGATAATTTCAGCGTCAGGAAAGTCCCTCCCCAGTGCTAGGGCAACGCACCCGCTCCCTGTGCATAGATCGAGGATTCTGAGCGAGGAATAAGGCGTAAGGGATGAGGAATCCATGACTTCCGGCTTCTCATTTTTGAGTTGATGTACCGCTTCCAGCGCGAGAAGTTCGGTCTCAGGCCTCGGGATCAGCACTCCCTTGCCGACCTGAATGTCCAAGCCGAGGAATTCGACATGCCCGATGATATACTGAACAGGTTCGCCCTTTGCTCTTCTGTCAACGAGTCTTCTGATTATTGACACATGTCTGTCGTCAATCTCTGGATTTTCCGTATATGCTTTGAGTCTGTCGATTCCTGATGCATGGAGCACGAGAGCCTCGGAATCGACGAATGCATCTTCGATCCCTTCGGACTCAAGGAGGTCCGTCATCGATCTCAAAACATCAAGCAACCGCATATTAATCAAGGACGAACTAAGACGACAGGCTTACAGTTCCTTCAGACGTTCAGTATTGAAATGCGTGTTGAGGTTGTCGATAATCTCATCCAACTGGCCTTCAAGGACCTGTTCCAGTTTATGCAGTGTCAATCCCGTGCGATGGTCGGTCACCCTGTTCTGGGGATAATTATAAGTCCTTATCCTCTCGCTCCTGTCCCCTGTACCGACCTGGGACTTCCTCTGCTGTGCCCTCTCCTTGTCCTTCTCTTCCATCTCCATCTCGAAGAGACGGGACCGGAGAACTTTCATGGCCTTTTCCTTGTTCTTCGTCTGTGACCTCTCGTCCTGGCACTGGACGACAAGCCCGGTGGGAGTATGGACGATCCTTACGGCGGAGTAGGTTGTATTGACGCTCTGCCCACCTGCACCTGAGGAACAGAAGGTATCGATACGGAGATCCCTGGGATCTATCTTCACATCCACATCCTCTGCTTCGGGCAGAACCGCAACGGTCGCAGCCGACGTATGGATTCGACCAGAGGCCTCTGTAGACGGCACTCGCTGCACCCTGTGTACCCCGCTTTCATACTTCAACCTGCTGTAAGCCCCTTTACCCTGAATAGAAGCGACCACTTCCTTTACGCCACCGAGACCGGTTGCGTTCAGACTGATGATGTCTACCTTCCACCTTTTGTATTCCGCATACTTTGAGTACATCCTGAGCAGCGCTGAAGCGAAAAGGGCGGCTTCTTCCCCCCCGGTTCCGGCCCTTATCTCAAGGATGACATTCCTCGCATCACGCGGATCTGCAGGCAGGAGCATCAACTTCAGCTCGTTTTCGAGCAGCGGCTTCTTTCTCTTCAGTTCTTCGAGTTCGGCCTGCGCGAGTTCTTTCAATTCGGCATCGCCTTCCCTGAGCAATTCCTCTGCGCTCTCAATATCATTGAGCATCTTCTTATATTCCCTGATCTTCCCCACAAGCGGCTGGAGTTCGGAATATTCGCGCGAATATTTCTGGAACTCGGACTGGACGGATAGCACCCTGGGATCGGACAAAAGGGCAGTGAGATTCTCGAACTTGTCTTCTATCGCCGCCAGCTTATCGTACATTTTCTTCCTCCGCCTTCAGGACTTCTACGAGAGCCCTGATCGCAACCTCGATTTGCGCATCGTCAGGCTCCCTGGTAGTGAGGCGCTGAAGGAGAAGGCCCGGCTTGATGAGCATATTCACGAAAGGTTTATCCTGCAATCTCGCGGACATCTTGAGTAGTTCAAAAGACGTTCCGGCGATTACGGGGATGAGAACGATCCGGGAAAGAAATTTATAGAAGAACATCCATGATTGGGGTATAAAAGAGAAAATGAGTATGCTCACTACCATAACGATCATCAGAAAGCTCGTCCCGCACCGGGGGTGCAGAGTACTATAATTTCTGACGCATTCGACCGTAAGATCCCTGCCCTCCTCGTAAGCGTGTATGACTTTGTGCTCGGCGCCGTGGTACATGAATATCCGTGCCATTTCCTTCCAGACCCCGATCAGGATTACGTAAAGCAGGAAGATCAGGACCCTGATAACGCCGTCCGTAAAGTTAAAAAGAAAGGAGCTGTCCGATATGCCCGGCAGCAGCATCCCCAGGAGCTTCGTCGCATAAAGTGGAAGAAGAATGAAAAGACCGATTCCCAGCACGATTCCTACAACCATCGTAACAGCAATGGAAAAACTCCCGGGGGTTTCCTCCGTCCCTTCAAAAGCCTTGTTCGCAGAAAACTCAAGCGCTCTTATCCCCAGCGAAAGCGCCTGAAACAGGGCGACAACGCCCCGGATACCCGGGAATTTCAGGAAACCGGGCAGCCTGGAAAGGCTTTCCTTCTTGAGGTGGATCCCCCCGTTCTGGTCCCTGACCGCAACCGTCCAGTTTCCTGCGGACTTCATCATCACGCCTTCGATCACTGCCTGCCCGCCTATGTTTTTCATGCTTTATCCCTCTTCACGGAATTCCCGGCACTACACTCCCACAATTCGCACTATAAAAGAATATTCTTCTTTCTTCCGGGCGAACTGAAAAAAAACAGGAAACCACCCAGGGGTTTCCTGTTCCGTATTTTCCAGGTTAAATTATCTACTGCTTTGCGTATTTCTTCTTAAACTTCTCTACCCTTCCCTCAGCATCGACGATCTTCTGTTTCCCCGTATAAAAGGGATGGCACTTGGAGCATATATCCAGATGAATCTTCTGCCTTGTCGATCTTGTTGTGAAGGTTTCACCGCAGGCGCACGCGACCGTCACTTCCTTGTACTCCGGATGAATTCCTGATTTCAACTTCGTCCTCCTCAAATGAGATATTTAATTTTAATTGATTTCTTTTAAATTTCGCAATAGCAGGAAGCATTGTCCCGCCGCACTTGATTTAGCACCTCTTATTCTGTATCCTTGCTATATGCCGACGGAAAGTACCGATTTTCTGATTATTGGAAGCGGCGTGGCCGGGCTCAGGGCGGCGATTGAACTCGCGCCGCTCGGCGAGGTGCTTGTAGTCACCAAGGATAAGCCGTCCGAAAGCAGCACTGAATATGCGCAGGGGGGCATCGCCGCGGTCATGGACCGCAAGGACACCCGCGCCCTGCACGTCACCGACACCCTGGCCACCGGCCAGGGACTGTGTGACGAGGTGGCGGTGCGGTCGATC
>JBECKU010000092.1:0-5539 GCA_040235385.1 Candidatus Sulfobium sp.
CTTGCCCATGGGAATGATCGGCCGCGAGACCAGGATCCTGTCATATCTCTTGTAATGGATCGTCGCCTCCAACCCGGCGGCCAGGGCAAGCAGGGTCTTGCCGGTCCCGGTCGGTCCGATCAGCAATATATTGCTCTTTTGCAGTTCCACGTCGGACTCCACCGGACTGTAAATCCGCTTGTAATGGTTATGTACGGCCACCGAAAGGATTCTCTTCGCCCGCTCCTGCCCGATAACGAAATCATCGAGGACATTATGGATTTCCTTAGGTGTCGGAAGCTTCGGAAGAGCATCCCCCGTCGCTTCCACATAAAGCTCGTCGGCGATTATCTCATTGCAAAGTTCGATGCATTCATTACAGATATAAACCGTCGGGCCCGCAATGAGCTTCTTGACCTCCTCCTGCCCTTTGCCGCAGAACGAGCATTTAAGAGCTTCTTCATCTTTTTTTGCCATGTATTCCTCCAATAAACATTCCGGAAATCCTCCCGCGTCGACAGAACTTAGATGTCACCGGCCGCTTTGATCTTCTTGACAGTATGGATCACTTCGTCGACTATGCCATATTCCTTCGCCTCGTCCCCCGACATGAAGAAATCCCTGTCCGTGTCGGTCTGAATTTTTTTAAGAGGCTGACCCGTGTGGAACGAGAGTATATCATTGAGTGTACCTTTCATCTTCAATATCTCCTTTGCGTGTATCTCGATGTCCGTCGCCTGCCCCTGAAAACCTCCCATGGGGTGGTGGAGCATTATACGGGAATGGGGAAGCGCAAACCGCTTTCCTTTTGTGCCCGCCCCGAGGAGGAGGGCACCCATACTGGCGGCCTGACCTATGCAGTATGTTGCAATATCGGGTTTCACATATTGCATAGTATCATAAATCGCAAGACCCGACGAGACGACGCCGCCGGGGGAGTTGACATATAAATGAATGTCCTTATCCGGATCTTCGGTCTGAAGGAAGAGGATCTGGGCAATCACCGTATTGGCGACGATATCGTCGATAGCACTGCCGAGAAAAATAATGCGGTCCTTCAGCAGCCTGGAATAGATATCATAGGCCCTTTCCGACCGTCCCGTCTGCTCTATTACAATGGGTATCACACTCATGAGTTCATGCTCCTTTTTTAATTTCCGCTTTCGAGAGAACCAGGCTCATTACCTTTTCATCTCGGATGCTCCGCCTTAGAGTGTCAAGGGAGCCGTCTCTCGTTATAAACAGGTTCATCACGGCCTCGGGGGTCGTCTGGAAATGCCGCGCGAGAAGACCGATCCTCGTCTTTAGCTCGTCCTCGGCCACGGTGATCCCCTCCTTCTCCGCGATCACGTCCAGGAGGACCGCCGACTTGACGTTTCTGACAGCGGCCGGCCGGAGCCGTTCTGCGAGTTCGTGATCGTCCCCCCCCCGGGGGGTTGCTTTCTTCTCCGACTCCTTTATGAGCTCTCCGGACTGTTTTTGGGACGCCTTCTCGTTCACCACAAGCTTTTCCAGTTCCGCCTCAAGCAGGGATTCGGGGACCTCGAAGTCATGATCTTCAAGGAGAATATCGAGAAGTTTTTCCTTTTGAATATTGGCATTTTTCTCCTGCTTGGCCTTCAGGATCCCCTCACGGATTTTCTCCCTCAGCGCTTCTGCGGTTTCGTGCCCTAAATCCTTTGCAAATTCGTCATCGCCGGAAGGAAGCTTCTTCTCCTTTACCTCCTTGATCGTGATCTTCAGACGATTTCCCGAGTCTGAATCTTCCCTGATACTGCCTCCCTCGACTTCCGGGAGAGCGACCTCTACAATGTCGCCTTTCCTCCTCCCGACGATCTCATCGAGAAATCCCTTCGGGGCAACCCCGCTTCCGAGGTCCATCACCTGGTCTTTGGCTGAAGAAAGTTCCTTTTCTCCGGCAGGGTCAAGTTTCACATAATCTATGACTATAAGATCGTCGCCGCGGACTTCCCTGTCCACGGCTTCGAATACCGCCCTTTCTTCACGCAGTCCCCTGAATGCATTCTCTACTTCGTCGTCACTGACCTCCGCATCAATCTCATCGACCTGCAGACCTTCATATTTCAGTTCCTCGACAGGGGGACGCACTTCAACAGTAAGCGCAAACGACAGCGGTTCATTTTTCTTAACATCAAGTGCACTCTCGAACTGAGGAAGTGTCACAGGCACCAATCCGGTCTCCTTCAAAGCTTCGGAATAATACCGGGGGACCAGCCTGTCGATGATATCCGACTTGATATCATCTCCGAATTTCTTCTCGATCAGATTCTCAGGCGCCTTGCCCGGGCGGTAGCCCGGGATCTTGGCTTTCTGCCTCACCTTATTGACGGAATCCCTGTATTCCTTTTCGATAACATCCGTAGGTATCTCGATTTTCAGTCGCTTTTTGGTGCTGCTGATGTCCTCAACCGCTGTAGTCAAACCCGCCTCCTCAAACATTTACTTAATGTAAAATAATACCTCAACATTAGTCAATTTCGGGTATAATCACAAATGCGTCTCTATCTTATCGACGGAAATTCGTATGTCTACCGCGCTTTCTATGCGATCAAATCTCTCACGAACTCGAAGGGCTTTCCCACGAACGCGATCTACGGTTTCACAAATATGCTGCTTAAGATCATCAGGGAAAAGGCGCCGGAGGGGCTCGTCGTCTCCTTCGATTCCGCCGGACCGACAGACCGTCATAAATTGTACGGGGAATATAAGGCCCACCGCCCCGAAGCACCCCGTGATCTGGTGAGGCAGCTCCCATTTATCAGGGAGATTATCGGGGCGTTGAAAATTCCTGTTTACGAGGTCCCCGGTTACGAAGCGGACGACATACTGGGAACGATCGCGAAGAAGGCCGCACAGGATGGATCGGAGGTGTACATCGTTACCGGAGACAAAGACATGCTCCAACTCGTCGACGATCATATCAGGATATACGACCCGATGAAGGACAAGGTCCTCGATAAGGACTATGTGAAAGAGAAGTTCGGTATCGGCCCCGAACGTGTCACGGAATTCATGGCCCTTATGGGAGATGCCACGGACAACATCCCCGGCATAAAAGGGGTCGGAGAAAAGACCGCCAAAAACCTCCTTCGGGATTTCGGGAGCCTGGATGAACTCCTCGACCATACAGAGAGGATCAAAAAAGATAAATTACGGAAAATGGTTGAAGAAAATAAAGAGATTGTCAGGCTGAGCGAGAAACTCGCGACGATCGATACGGACGTTCCTCTCTATATCGACGAAGAAGCCTTTAAAGTTGCAGAGCCCGACTGGCAGTCCCTCTTCCCGCTGTTCAGAGAATTCGAGTTCACCACGCTGATGAAACTCATTCCGACAGCGGAAGAGTCTGAGCGGGAGCGCGAAACGGTCCGCCGTTCGGGAAGACTCAGGGAAGTCGTCCTTCTCCTGGGTGAAGATTTCGCCCTGGACGCGGAGGCCACAGGAAAGGACCCCTGGGCGGAGGACCTCGTGGGAATCGCCCTCTGTCATGAACCCCGAAAGACATATTACGTTCCGGTTGCTCACAGGGATGAGAATGCCGGGGATCAGATGAGCAGGGAGGAGGCGCTCGACATCCTCGGGCCTTTGTTTGCCGACAGGGGTAAAGGGAAGATCGGACACAATCTGAAATATGACATCTCCCTGCTGCAAAAATATGGGATAAGATTCTCAGGAAGCCTCTTTGACACAATGATCGCGGCATACCTTCTAAACCCGAACAAGACTAAATACGGCCTCGACGAAGTCGCGTTCGAGTATCTGGGGAGGAGAAAGAAATCCTTCGTAGAGGTCCTGAAAAAAAGACGGACATTCGCGGATGTTCCTGTGGACGAAGCTGCGCCATACGCCACTGAAGACGCCGCCCTGAGCTATGAGCTCAAGGCAGTATTATTTCCGAAGCTTAAAGAAACCGGGATGGAGGGCATATATTCCGATATCGAGATGCCGCTCATCGAAGTGCTCTGCGATATGGAAAAGGCGGGAATAAAGATTGATACGGACATGCTTCAGGCGATGTCGGAAGAGTTGGCCTCGGAAATAGAGAGTATCGAGAAGAGGATCTTTTTTCTTGCGGGAGAAGAATTCAATATAAGCTCCCCGAAGCAGTTGAGTATGATATTATTCCACCGTCTCGGGCTCAGCCCCTCGAAGAAGACCAAGACAGGCTTCTCGACCGACATGGAAGTTCTCGAAGAGCTCGCTGCAAGCCATGACCTCCCGGGAGAAGTGCTCCATTACAGAAGCCTCAGCAAGCTGAAGACCACCTATGTCGATGTTCTCCCTTCCCTGGTGAATCCCCTTACAGGCCGTCTGCATACATCATTCAACCAGACGGTGACCGCCACCGGAAGGCTGAGCAGCAGTGAGCCGAATCTCCAGAACATCCCCGTGAGAGGGGACTGGGGGAAGCGTATCCGCGCCGCCTTCGTTGCCGAAGAGGGAAACCTGATCCTCTCGGCGGACTACTCACAGATAGAGCTGAGAATTCTCGCCCATCTCAGCGGCGACGAAGGACTTATCGATGCATTCAGGAATGGGATCGACATCCATACAAGGACAGCCTCTGAATTGTTCGATACAGCGATTGAACGAGTGACTCCCGAGATGCGGCGGACGGCAAAGACGGTGAATTTCGGTGTGATATACGGAATATCGGCATTCGGTCTCGCCGGGACATTGAACATCGGGCGGGACGAGGCGGACCGTTACATAACTCAGTATTTCGCCCGGCACCCGGGAGTAAAGCGTTATACCGAAACCGTCCTGCGGGAGGCTCGGGAAAGAGGATACGTCACGACTTTCTTCGGCAGGAGAAGGCCCGTACCGGAACTAAAAAGCGGCAACCGGATCGTGAGACAACAGGGAGAACGCTTTGCCGTTAATTCGCCCGTGCAGGGGACCGCCGCGGATATTATCAAGATCGCGATGATCAGAATATGGAGGAAGTTCATTAGAGAAGACTTGAGAGCGAGGATGATACTCCAGATCCATGACGAACTTCTTTTCGAGCTCCCCCGGGATGAGAAGTCCCGCGTCTCCGTTATCGTACGGCAGGAAATGGAGCAGGCGGGATCATTTTCAGTACCCCTGCATGTCGATATCGGCTCCGGCCGGACCTGGTCGGAGGCCCACTGAAAAGCACAATGATTGTATAATCACCAACTTAATATGTGGTATGATACTCAGCAGGAACGGGACGATGAAACGCACAAGCCCAAAACAAAAGAGGGAAAAACCGACTCCTTCATCCGTTTCGAAGGTTGGGAAGAAGAAACGCGATCTGAAACTCAAAAAATCATCTGATAACAAATCGAAGACGAAAAGGACTTCCGGAAGAGGACCCGGGAAAGCGGACGAGGTAAAAAACCTGAAAGCCGGGGAAGCTCCGAAAAGTAGGCGTCGCATAGCGAAAAAGTCTGAAAGCTTTGCGATTTCTCAGAGAACGGTCCAATCCGGAAAGTCCTCAGCCGCAAGCGGGACATACAGGGGCCGTCCCCCGGACGATGACACCGTTCCCGCCAAAAGAATAAAGACCCAA
>JBECKU010000146.1:0-16201 GCA_040235385.1 Candidatus Sulfobium sp.
GCAAGGTGCCTTCGTCGAAGTGTTTCCCGATCAATTGCAGTCCCACCGGAAGGCCGTTCGCGGTAAAACCGCAAGGCACTGAAATACCTGGAGCTCCTGCAAGGTTTACGGAGATAGTGAAAATGTCAGCGAGGTACATCTGGAGTGGGTCGTCCTTCTTTTCTCCCAGCCTGAAAGCCGGAGTCGGCGAAGTCGGCGTCAGTATCACATCGACATCACTGAAGACATTCTCGAAATCGGTTTTAATCAAAGTCCGCACCTGCTGTGCCTTCCTGTAGTATGCATCGTAATAGCCCGAAGAAAGGGTATAGGTCCCGAGCATTATCCTGCGTTTCACTTCGGCTCCGAAACCCTGTGCCCTGGTTTTCACGTACATATCGAGCAGGTCTTTGCCCTCCGCCCTGAACCCGTACTTGACACCGTCATACCTCGCGAGATTGGAGCTTGCCTCCGAAGTGGCAATGATGTAGTACGCCGCGACCGCATATCCGGTATGGGGCAGGGAGACCTCGACAGGCACGGCGCCCAGCGATTCGAATTGCTTCACGGCTTCCCTCACGAGACGGTCCACCTCAGGGTCGAGACCCTCGATGAAATACTCTTTCGGAATACCGATTCGTAGCCCTTTTATCTCCTTTCCCGTAAATGCAGTAAAGTCGGGCACCTCGACGGGAGCGGATGTAGAATCACGCCTGTCAGGGCCGGCTATCACGTTAAGCAGAAGAGCCGCGTCCCGGACATTCTTCGTGACCGGTCCGATCTGGTCTAAAGAAGAGGCAAAGGCGACCAGTCCGTACCTGGATACTCTTCCATATGTAGGTTTAAGGCCCACAACTCCGCAGAATGAGGCAGGTTGTCTGATCGAACCTCCGGTGTCGGAACCCAAAGCGGCGATACATTCATCGGCAGCCACTGCAGCGGCGGAACCCCCGCTAGACCCCCCGGGAGCTCTCTCAATATCCCAGGGATTCCGTGTCGTATGAAACCCGGAATTCTCTGTCGAGGACCCCATGGCGAACTCGTCAAGATTAGTCTTCCCCGGAAGGACATAACCATGCTCTCTCAGTCGCGTCGTAACCGTGCTCTCATAGGGCGGAACAAAATTCGCCAGGATCTTTGAAGCGCACGTGGTCGGAATGCCCTTCGTGCAGATGTTGTCCTTGATCGCAATGGGGATGCCGCTGAAGGGGCTCTTTCTCCCCGAAGCGATACCTGCGTCTGCTTTATCGGCATCCCTGTAAGCCTCTTCCTTTGTGAGGACGAGGTACGCCCTCACCGTATCCTCGACGGCATCGATTCTCCTATAGACGGAATCGAGGATATCCCTGCACGAGACCTCACCTCTTTCAAGCAAGTCAGCCAATTCTGAGATGCCGAGGCTGTAAAGTTCCAAAAATCCTCCTCACGAAAAGAAATCTTTCGAGGTTCCGGCACTAATGACTACTGAGTTTAGCACCCGTGAATCCGAGTTTGCAAGATAAGTCAGTCGGAAGAGGAAACTTATACAAAAAGATAAGAGAATTAACCACTGAGACACGGAGACACAGAGAAACCCGTTTTAAATCAGTCTCCTTCGGCGACCCGCCGAGGCGGGAAGTCAAAATGCAAAAGTCGGAATTCTGCCTTCTTCATTCTGCGTTCTGAGTTGTAAAACTACTTCTTGTCTTTCCTGTTGAAGTCCACCCTGACTACTTTTCCTTCAGGTGTCTTTTCTTCCTTTGTCTCATCCACCTTCTCCGGCGCCTTCCCGTTTCTTTCGGGTGAAACCGAAAACTGGGCGGAAAGATCCGGAGAGAAGATAGTCAGTATATCATCCGGAGGGATAAAGCACTTTTCAAAAGCGGACCCGAAGTTCAGTGTTGCGGTTATACCGGAAAGGTCCCAGTCGAAATCCATGCGGTTGTTAAATACCAGGATGATCCCCCTCTCCTTTTCTTCAGGGAGAAACCCCCTTTTTCCGATGACGACATTTTCGGAATGTCTCACGAGAACATATACCCTCCCCGCGAGCTTCAGCATATCATAAAAAACCTGTTTCTTGAGATCGTTTAGAGATGTGACCATGACTTATCCCCGATCGATCTCAGTATCAGGAATTCCCGTCCCGGATTCTCTCAGCATTTCTTCCGCGGCCTCCCGGTCCTCTTCCCTGACAAGCAGCTTGACTTCACCCATCTTACCGAGGTTCACCGGATAGGGCGTTACCTTTGCCGACCTGATCACGGTCTCGATCTCCCCGCTCTCGAGAAGGTCCTTTATCATCTCCGCCTCGAGAATATCGTAAGTTACCAGCAATTCGATCCATTTCCCCGGCATATTAAAGCATAAAATTATGGTCGGCTTTATGTCAAAAGAGTTTTGCAGTTAGTCGGGCCGGAATCGGTCCCGTTGTCATGCTGAGACATCATTCTCCCGATTATGGTAAGCTAATTCCGGCTTGAGACGGGTCTTGCGGGTATCTTCCCAATATCAATAAAGGACTGGAGGCAGCACATGAAGAAACTCAACATCGATGAAAAGTGTATCAACACTATCAGAATGCTTTCTGTCGATGCAGTTCAGAAAGCTAATTCGGGACATCCCGGGATGCCGATGGGGGATGCCCCCATGGCTTACGTGCTCTATTCGAAGATTATGAAGCATAACCCCGGAAACCCTTTTTGGCAGAACCGTGACAGGTTCGTGCTCTCTGCCGGGCACGGTTCGATGCTGCTTTACAGCCTTCTGCATCTGACAGGATACGGGATATCCCTTTCAGACATAAAGAACTTCAGGCAATGGGAAAGCAGGACCCCTGGGCATCCGGAATACTGCATCGAATGCGGGATCGAGACTACCACCGGTCCACTGGGGCAGGGTTTTGCAACGGGCGTAGGCATGGCCATGGCGGAGAAGTATCTCTCTGATACGTTCAACAGGCCGGGCTTCCCTTTGATCGACTATCATATCTACGGGATCCTCAGCGACGGGGACGTAATGGAAGGCGTCGCATCGGAAGCCGCCTCACTCGCGGGACATCTCAAGCTCGGGAAGATCATCTACCTTTACTCCGATAACAAGATCACCATCGAGGGATCTACAGACCTGTCCTTTACCGAAGACGTAGGAAAGAGGTTCGAGGCTTACGGCTGGCAGGTGCTCAGCGCCGACGGCAATGATATAAAAGGCATAGAGAGGGCCGTCAGGGAGGGAAAGAAAGAAAAGAAGAGGCCCACACTCATAAAGGTTCGCACTCATATAGGGTTCGGCAGCCCCTCGAAGCAGGGCACCGCAGATGTCCACGGTTCACCTTTGGGCGCCGATGAGATCAGGCTCACGAAACAGAACCTGAACTGTTCGCTGAAAGATTTCTGCATTCCCCGCGAAGTGGCCGACCACCTTAAGAAATCCGCCCGGAAGGGGAAGGAAGAAGAAAAGAGATGGAAGTCACTGATGGCAGGATACAGGAAGAAATATCCCGATCTTGCAAAAAAATGGAATGATTTTGCAGGGGGCGGACTTGCCGATGGCTGGGAGCAGAAACTTCCCGTTTATCGCACCTCTGATGGGGCTGTCGCTACAAGGAGCGCTTCGGGCAAGGCATTGAATGCCATCGCGGACATCATCCCGAATCTCATCGGAGGGTCCGCCGACCTCGCTCCGTCAAATAACACGTATCTCAAAAAATATCCCGACTTCGGCATGAAGAAAGTCGGCAGGAACATCCATTTCGGCGTCAGAGAACATGCGATGGGCGCAGCCCTGAACGGTATGGCTCTAAGCAAAATGCTCCTGCCATATGGAGGGACCTTCCTCGTCTTCTCCGATTACATGAAGCCTTCTATACGGCTCGCGGCGCTCATGGAGCTTCACGTTATCTATATCTTCACTCACGATTCCATCGGCCTCGGGGAAGACGGTCCGACCCATCAGCCGATTGGCCATCTCACCGGTCTCAGGGCAATGCCGAACCTCTCCGTCATCAGGCCGGCTGACGCAAATGAGACTTCCGCAGCGTGGAAGGCCGCACTTAGAGACACTTCCCGGCCCCATGCGCTTATACTCAGCAGGCAGAAGCTTCCGGTAATCGACAGGAAGAAATGCTCATCCGCCGAGGGCCTCCTCAAGGGCGGGTATATACTCTCCGATTCAGCCGGCACACCTGACATTATTCTCTTGTCCTCGGGCTCCGAGATCCATCTCGTCCTGGAGGCTGCAGCGAAATTGAAGCAGGAACGGATTAAGGTCAGAGTAGTAAACATGCCCTGTTTCGAGTTTTTCGAGGATCAGACAGAAGCATACAGGAAAAAAGTCCTTCCCCCTTCCGTGGAAATACGGCTCGCGGTCGAGGCAGGGGCAACCCTCGGGTGGTATAAATACGTCGGTCTGAAGGGCGAGGTCATCGGAATCGACCGCTTCGGGGCTTCTGCCCCGGCAAAGACGTTGTTTGAAAAGTTCGGATTCACCGTTGACAATATCGTCGGAAGGGCAAAGAAATTGCTGAGGGACAATAAATACCGCCGTTAGTGTGGTAACAGATCTCCGGGTCCATGCCCGCACTCCTGTTGTATAATAAATCATATGTCCAGGCTCGAAGAGGAACTCCGGCAGGCTGAAAAAAAATCCGGGATAAGAAAAGTTGCCCTTGTCTTCATCTTGGTCTCCGCCCTCCTCGGTATCGCAGGAGGTTTCGTTTACTGGACACTCTCCGACCTTCCCCGTGTAAATGCCATTGAAGAATATGTCCCTATCGAATCCTCAAAGGTCTATTCCGATGACGGGAAACTCCTCGCCGAACTCTATTATGAACGAAGGACCTTTGTACCCTATTACAGCATACCGGACATCGTAAAAAAAGCCTTCATCGCCATCGAAGACACCCGTTTCTACACCCATCCCGGCGTAGACATTATCGGTACTTTCCGTGCGCTCATACAGGACATCCGCGCCGGGAGCATGGTCCAGGGCGGCAGTACGATAACCCAGCAGCTCGCAAAAATGCTCTTTCTTAAACCCGAGAAGTCGATAATGAGAAAGATCAAGGAGGCGGCGATCTCAATCCAGATCGAGAAGCGTTATACAAAGGACGAAATTCTGGGCCTCTACCTAAACCAGACCTATTTCGGCACGAGGGCTTTCGGTATTGAAGCGGCCGCGCAAACTTATTGCGGCAAACCGGTCACGGACCTGACCATAGGTGAGGCCGCCCTCCTGGCATCTCTTCCCAAGGCACCTTCCCTTTATTCTCCCTTCAGGAACCCCGCACGGTCCAGGGACAGGCGGAACCTGGTCCTGAAGTCGATGCTCAAGCACAACTTCATTACAGGAGATCAATACAGGGAAGCTCTGAAGGAAGAATTACCTTCGGCTCCACATTTCAGAAAATACGAGGCTGCATATTTTGTGGAACTTCTGAGGCAGCAACTCGAACATAAATACGGCTCGGATATTTATACGGGGGGGTTCAAAATCCATTCCACGATAGATTCACGGTTGCAGTCTATCGCTGAAGAAGCCGTGACAAAAGGAATCGCGACTGTCGAGAAAAGGGACGGGAAAGGGATCCAGGCTGCGCTGGTCGCCCTGGATATCCATACAGGACATATAAAGGCGATGGTCGGGGGGTCCAATTTCTGGGAAAACCAGTTCAACAGGGCGACACAGGCGCTCAGACAGCCCGGTTCGGCCTTCAAGCCGTTTGTGTACGCGACCGCCATGGAGTGGGGGATGACGCCGGAGGATGTCGTGGACGATTCGCCGATCTCCTTCCCCGGGGGAAGACCCGGCGAAATATGGTCACCCGGCAACTATGACGGGCAGTATCATGGTGAAGTAACCTTGAAGACCGCGCTGGCAAAATCGCTCAACGTGGCAACGGTCCGGCTGGCAAACTGGATCGGGGTAGAAAGTATCATTAGAACGGCAAGGGACCTTGGGATAAGAAGCGAATTGCAGCCTTATCTCCCGATTGCGCTTGGGGCATCCGACGTAACGCTCATAGAAATTGTCGACGCCTACTCCGTCTTTGCGACAGGTAAAAAGACGAATATCCTTACATACGATAGGATCGAGAACAGAGACAAGGTAACCGTCGAGGAACTCTTTCCCAAATATACGGAGATACTTGAAGACCGCGTTGTCATGGAGATGAGGAACCTGCTCGCCGCAGTTGTAAATGAAGGTACCGCGACCAAGGCTAAAAAACTGGGGAGACCCGTATATGGAAAGACAGGAACGACCAACGATTATACGGACGCCTGGTTCATCGGATTCGACGACAACCTTGCGGTCGGTGTGTGGGTAGGACGAGACAACCATACGCCCATCGGTCCCAAGGAGACCGGTTCGTCCGCAGCCCTTCCCATATGGATAGATTTCATGTCGCAGGTCCCGGCCGGGCATCCATGAAAATGAAAAGTGGAGCGAAACAGATTGTCTGACGACTCAAGAGAGATGTGGTTTCAGGTCGAAAACATTACCTGTCCGGGCTGCGCTACTGATATGGAAATCGTTCTGCGTAACATGAATGGAATACTCGACGCTTCGGTCGATTTCAGTACCGAAACGATCCGTGTCCGGTACGACGCGAGGGTGCTCGACAGAAAACAGGTCTTCATCGCCGTGAGAAGGCTCGTGTATTCTCTGAAAATATTGCCGGAATCGGAATAGTATTGCCGTATAGGCAACGAATAAGATCCCGTTGTATCAGGTAAGCGAATAGCGCCGAACCGGGTCCTCCGGGCACGTGTTATTCTATTAAAGATATCGCTACTTAGATTCCTCTTTTGTCTCCTGTTTCGGCGCTTCCCCGGACTCTTCAGCCTGTTGGGCTGAAGGCTGCGACTCAGCCTCGTCTTTCTTCTCGTCGGCAAGACTTGCGACGGCCTTCTCGTTCACCTCTATCTTATAGTCCTTTTTCAGCCCTTCGATATAACTGTCAAATGCCTCTTTCTGCCTTTCGCCGGAGAGTTTCTGGGCAATAATGTCCTTGACCCGCTCGAATTCGACAACCGGTCCCGTCTTTTTATCCGTTACCTTTATTATGTGGTATCCGAACTGGGTCTTCACGGGCTTGCTCACCTCACCCACATTCAGCATTGCCGCCGCTTTTTCAAACTCAGGCACCATTTCTCCTCTCGAAAAATACCCCAATTCGCCCCCGTTCTTTCCTGAGACCCTATCGATAGAGGCCTCTTTGGCGAGCGCTTCGAATTTTTCTCCGTTGTTCAGCCGCTCCAGTATCTTTTGTGCGTCCTCTTTAGTCTTTACCAGTATATGACTCGCCTTTATCTGGCTGGTCGCAACGAAGTCAGCCTTATTCTTTTCGTAGTAGTCCTTCATGTCCTGTTCGGAGACGCTACTTTTTGACATGATTTCTTTTTCAAGCAGATCCGAGATCAGAGTAAGCTTTTTGAATTCCTCCAGCTTTTGTTTGAATTCAGGACTCTTGTCGAGGCCTTTTTTCAGGGCCTCCTGATAGAGGATCTCTTTTTTTATGACCTCGTCAAGGAACCTTTTCTTCCCCTCTTTCCCCTCGAACATCGACTGGGCATAATCAGGCAGGTTCTGCATCTCGCTTTCCAGATCGGCCTCGGTTATCTTGACATCGCCTACTTGGGCAAGATAGGGGCCCTTGTCTGCCATTTGGGTCTTCCCACAAGCAAATAGGGTGAATACTACGAACAGCGATAATACTACTTTTTTCATTTAAATGCCTCCGGTATTGTCTATGACGTATTTTAAAATATCTCACTCACATTTGTAAGCTTTTTGACAGGGAAAGTTTTTTTATGATAATTTATATAGTTTGGTAAGAGAAGCAATGAAGAAACATTCCAAGTCAAGAAGGCTTTACAAAAAAGCACTTTCCGTAATCCCCGGTGGGGTGAACAGCCCTGTCCGGGCCTTCAGGGCCGTCGGCGGCAATCCCGTCTTTATTGAAAAGGCGGCAGGCTCGAAAATCTTTGATGTAGACGGAAATTCTTACATCGATTACGTCCTCTCCTGGGGGCCGATGATACTCGGCCACACGCACCCCAGAATAGTAAAAGCCCTCAAAAATGCTGTCGAAAAGGGGACAAGCTATGGTGCTCCGACGGCGTTAGAAGTTGAACTCGCGGAGCTCATTCTGAAGGTTTACCCTTCCATGGACAAGGTGAGGATGGTAAATTCGGGTACGGAGGCAACGTTGAGCGCCATCAGGGTCGCTCGCGGGTTCACCGGGAGAGACCGGATTGTCAAGTTCGAAGGCTGTTATCACGGACATGCAGACGGTCTTCTGGTAAAAGCCGGCTCCGGTGCAACGACTTTCGGGGTTCCCGACAGTCCGGGGGTCCCGAAATCCTATGCAAAGAATACTCTTACACTTCCATTCAATGATGTAAAGGCTCTGAAAAAGATGCTGGAAAAGGAAGGGGATTCGATCGCCTGTGTCATCCTGGAACCTGTTGTGGGAAACATCGGCTGCGTCCTGCCGAGACCCGGATTTCTGGAGACGCTTCGGAAATTGACGAAAAAGCATGGGATCGTTCTTATCTTCGATGAAGTAATGACGGGCTTCAGGGTCGCCTTTGGAGGAGCCCAGGCCCGTTTTGGTATAAAACCCGACATGACCTGCCTGGGAAAGGTAATAGGAGGCGGACTCCCCGTTGGAGCATACGGGGGACGGAAAGAGATAATGTCTATGGTCTCCCCTGAGGGTCCTGTCTATCAGGCGGGAACACTGTCAGGCAACCCGCTGGCGATGACCGCCGGCATAGAAACGGTCAAAGAACTCTCGAAAAGCGGAGTCTACGACAGGCTGGAAGAAAAATGCTCCCTGCTCGAGGCCGGGCTTGCCGACGCCGCAAAAAGGGCCGGAGTCAAGACGCGTTTTTACAGGGCAGGGACCATGTTTTGTACTTATTTTACTGATAGTGATGTGTATGATTACGAGACAGCAAAAAAATCCGATACCATAAAATTTTCGAAGTTTTTTTCAGGGATGCTTGAAAAAGGAATCAATCTGGCTCCATCCCAGTTCGAGGCAGGTTTCATGTCTCTCGCTCATTCCCGCAAAGATATAGAAACTACAATAAAAGCAGCGTACGAAACGCTCAAAGAAACTTAAGACCCTTAGGGGGAGGTAAAAAAGATGTTTAACCCTTTAAAATCCTTAAAGGAAGGCATGCCTTTAAAAGGCAAGGTCATCATCAGCGTCCTGCTGCTCTGCCTTTTTGTCGGCGGCGGGTTCGTTGCTTTCAAGTTCTACGACTTCACTCAGAACAATCCCAAATTTTGTGTAAGCTGTCATCTTATGCAGCCGGCTTATGATGCATGGGCGGCTAGCGAACACAAGAACCTCAACTGTCACGACTGCCACCATCTTTCCATCCCGGAACAGAACCAGCTCCTCATCAGCTTCGTAATGAACAGACCGACGGAAGTCCCGGACAGGCACGGCGAGGTCATCGTACCCTGGAAACTATGCATTGAATGTCACTGGGAGCGGAGCGAGAAATTCAGCAATGCTAAGCTCATAAATCGCTCACGCATGCATGCGAAACATGTATTTATGGAACAGATTGAATGCGTGAAATGTCATGGCTATATCACTCATAAGTTCACCGCGGAAGAACGCTTCTGCGTAAAGTGCCACGAGGGGAAAGTCGTCCACGGCACGGGGATGGAGAAACTAGCTTGCCTTAACTGCCATACGGACAGGACCACCGATCTCAGACCGGGACCGAAGAAATGTCTTTTCTGCCACGGCAGCGAGGAAATCAGGGAAGAGCTGATAGCGGACGGTACTCTCGATGTCACGCATTTCCAGCCGTCTGAAAAAACGATTAAGAAAGCGATCAAGATCAACCGGCCAAAAAATGCTCCGATGCAGTTCTATTGCTATGAATGTCACAAGCCCCACAAGACCGCCCGGCCGGATTGGGGCAATTGCCTTTCGTGCCACCGTACTGTCCTCGAGGTAGGTAAACATAATCTTCATGTCCAGGTAATGGGAATGGAATGCAAACAGTGCCACAAGCCCCACGTCTGGAAGGTGTCGGAGGAGCAGGCGAAAAAGGATTGCGTCTTGTGCCATGAATACCGGAACCCTAAGAAGTTCATAGAATAAGTAAAAATGTGCCAATACCGGTCCCCCTTAGAAAGCCTGAGAACTCTGAGGGGGAAGTCCGGCTTATTCGATTACTTTTTTTTACGTCACTATAAAAGTCTTGGAATTCGTTATATAATGAAAAACAATTTAACGTTTTCGAAGAGGTGTACTCCATGAAAAGTCATGTCTTGAGGCCGCTCTGGGTAGTCCTTGCTTTGGTTGCGGTGGTTCTGTTGTTCAGGGTTTTTTACGTTCCACAAAATTTCGGCATCGGCAAAAGGGGATATATGTATGGATGGCACCGTGAAGCCAATGTCGAGGACTGGAAGAATTTCAAGGTCAAATACAACGGATCTTCGGAATTCTGCAATAATTGTCACCCCGATAAATATGAGAGCGTCATGAAAACACCTCATGCTATCATCATCTGTGAAGACTGCCACGGCCCAGCGATCGACCACCCCGTAGACCCTCCCAAATTGACGATCGACAAAAGCCGGGGCCTTTGCCTGAGATGTCATACCTACCTCGCATATCCGACCAGCGGGAGGGCCGATATAAGGGGAATAGATCCTGCCGAGCATAATCCGGATATGGAATGCGTAATGTGCCATAACCCCCATAACCCGATGGAGGGACTGAGATGATAACAAGACGAGAGCTGCTCAAGAACACGGTGCGGGTGATAGGCGGGATTGCCCTGCCTCTGTCCGCTTTCAGGATAATAACCGCCGAAGAAGTCCTCGCCGCCAATAATGACGGGACAAAAGTAAGATGGGTATTCCTTGTGGATACTTACAAATGCGTCGGCTGCGGCATGTGCGTAAAAGCCTGCAAGAAAGAGAACGAGATACCTTGGGATGCGAACGTGACGAGGACCTGGGTCGAGCGATACGTCCATACAAAAGACGGAAAGGTATATGCGGACACGCCGAAAGGGGCCAGGGATGGCTTTACCACTACCAAGATCGACCTCGGGATGGGGGAATATAAAGACATAAAAAAAGAAGACATAGAAAGGGCGTTCTTCGTTCCCAAACTCTGCAACCAGTGCGAAAAGCCGCCCTGTGTTCAGGTCTGTCCGGTCGGCGCGACATATCAGGTTCCCGACGGCGTCGTCCTTGTCGACAGGTCATGGTGCATAGGATGCGGTTATTGCATTATGGCATGCCCTTACGGAGTCCGGTTCTTTCACCCGGTATATCATGTCGCCGAGAAGTGCAATTTCTGCTACCACAGGATCACCAAGGGAATGAAAACCGCATGCGTCTCCGCATGCCCGTTCGGGGCCCGCAAAATAGGCAATATCAAAGATCTCAACGATCCGGTGACAAAAATAATAATGACCGAGAGGGTCGGGATACTTAAGGAAGAATACGGTACCAAGCCGCAAAACTATTACATAGGACTAAGCGAGGAGGTGAAGTAACGATGGTGCATGGAGAACTCTGGACAACAAAGGAATTGTTTGTTTATCCCAATGAGTATATTTATTGGAGCATCCAGATCGTGATGTATCCTTTTATGACGGGTCTTGTGGCAGGCGCCTTCGTCCTTTCTTCTCTCTATCATGTTTTCGGGATAAAGCAGCTCAGGGAGATGGCCCGTTTCGCTCTCGTATTTTCTTTCGCACTCCTGTTTGTGGCGCCCATGCCCCTGCTGTTCCATCTCCTTCAGCCCTTCAGGGGGATCAATGTTTTTATGACCCCCCATTTCACGTCGGCCATCGCGGCCTTCGGCATTGTTTTCTCTACTTACGGCGCTATAGTTGCGTCCGAGATATGGTTTGTCTACCGAAAATATTTTGTCGATGTCTCGCTGCCGCTGAAAAACAAACAGGATAAATCCATGGGCGAGTGGATAAAATATCTGATCTTCTGCTCGCTGACGCTCGGCTCTTATGACGTAAGCGAAGAGTCCCTGAAGAGAGACGAAAAGGCCGTAAAGATACTTGCCGGTATAGGAATACCCGTGGCATGTTTCCTCCATGGATACGCCGGGTTTATTTTCGGGTCGGTCAAGGCAAACGCTCTCTGGATGACTCCCCTCATGCCCGTCATTTTCATAATGTCAGCTATCGTCTCCGGTATCGCCTTATGCATGCTCACCTATATTCTGGCCATGGAGATACGAAAGATCCTGGCAAAGAGAAAAAAAGCTTCCCTTCCCTCTGCCCATTATCAGTCCAGCGAAGAGATCAAGGGTGTCGAGATCAGCGTCGTCAGGATGACAACCAAGTATCTTCTTTTCTTCCTGGTCTTCGCGATAAGCCTTGAGCTTCTTGACCTTGTCTTCAGGGGATACACCGCCGTGAAGTCGTGGGATGTCCTGAGAAGCGTCATCTACGGGCGGGACTTTACCGATATCTTCGTTCTCCAGTACGGGATCGGCAACCTCCTGCCGCTTTTCATTATCTTGATTCCGGGCATTACCATTCGGAGGGCCGTAATCAGCGTCATGCTCATTCTTTTCGGAGTTTTCATGATGCGTTACAACGTGGTCATCGGGGGACAGGCATTTTCCCTTACCTTTGCGGGTTACATGCATTACCATATGCCCATAATCCCTCATGACTGGGAGACCTTCAAGGAGGGCTTTGCCGGCGCCGCATTCATCGGGCTAATGCCTTTTCCGCTCTTCTGCATCATGAACAGGCTCTTCCCGGCTTTCGATTTTGAAAGTTCCCATTGACATAAGGGCGAACGAGAACCAGGACTGAAGCGGCTCACTTGAATGCTCCGGGTTTAGCAGCTTGCTGAAAAGGCCCATAAAATGAAACCGATGCCGTCATTCCTGCTTGTCCGCTGCACAGGCGGATTCGCTGAGGAGAATTGGGAATCTTTCTTTTGTCTTCATGAAGAATGTCGGAGTGACTCTTCTCGGAGTCGTAGCGACCCTTCGCGCGGACCCGCTTCGGGACTCGTTTCGAGATGCCGGCACGTAACCTGCTCTCACTGTATCTCCACTGCAAAGCGAACATCGACTTACAAACTTCCTTGAAGAAGACCCGTCGGATAGGGTACGCTATCACTTACGTATGGTTCGACAAACAGAAGACCACGGCGTTTGCCGCACGTGAATACTTTGGCGCTCGCGTCTTAAAGGAGAGATAGACTCTGGCTGATAAACCTTTATTCAAGAATTTTCTTCAGGCGAGCACCGTAGGACTCAATCTGGTTTTTTCTACGTTCATCGGCCTGGCCATAGGCTACGGACTTGACAGTCTTTTCGGCACTTCTCCGTGGCTGCTTATAATTTTCACTATTCTCGGCATTGTCGCCGGGTTCAGAGAACTCGTGCGAATGGCTAAGAAACAGGACCAGGAGTCAGACGAAGACGATGGATCTGGTAAAAAGGGTCTTTAAGAGATCGCTTCTTCTTTTAATTCCGATTGCGCTTCTGTCAGCCTTCATAGAATGGAAAAAACTCCCTGCAAGCATACTGATCGGAGGGGGCCTGGCGCTTCTGAATATTAGAGGTCTCGCCTGGGGGGTGGAGGGCCTTCTGGGCACTCATAAGGCCACAGTAAAAATGGTCTTCTTCAGCCAGTTCCGGCTTTTCATGCTCTTCCTCATACTCTCTGTGCTCATTTATCTCAAGCTCGTAAACGTCTTCGGCATCCTGATCGGATTCACGGTCGTCTTCGCCCTGCTCATGATAGAAGGTTACAGGCTTTCCAGAAAAGACGGGAAGGCAGGAGGAAAATAATTGTAAATATTGAAACTTTTTGTAAATTTTTTCTCTTCATTCCGCTGTATTTCATTCGGATTTCGAACGACATTGCTCAGGTGAGCGTCCGTTTGTAAATGGATGTGTCGGCCACTATAATTAAAGTAAAGGTTATCCTTTTTTGCGTGTGACGATTTATCGGAGGATCGAGATGAACGCGATGGGAGTTGTTTCGGGCATGAGGAACAGGCTGTGGATTTTGCCGGCATTATGTATCCTTACGATAGTCATCGGGCAGCTCTGCGCTGCAAAGTGTGCCTTCATCCGGGGAGACATCCTCGGCATTGATCTGAATGTCTTCGGCATACTTTTTTATTCGCTGCTCCTTGTATCACTCCTGACGCACAGGGAATTCTACCCTGAGGAATGGCTCTTAAAGGCGACTGCCGCTGTGGCGTCCGTGGGCGTTGGGGCTGAGTTGATCCTTATAAAATTTCAGGTCCAAAACAGCGCCTATTGCCCAAAATGCCTTATATCTGGTTTCTTTTTCCTTGTCCTGTTTTTCCTGGTTGCCCGGCACCTGAAAAAGTGGATCATCATCCTGCTGATCGCGGCTGGTCTGATCTTCACCTCTTTCACCTTCAGCGGCTCCGTCATCCCATCGTATGGGAATGAGCCGTACCCCCAGTTCGGTTCCGACAAGGCGCAGGACGAGATTATCGTCTATTCGGATTATTTCTGTCCGCACTGCAAAAAGATAGACGAGCAGGTGAACGCTGTCCTGGGCAAACTCAAGGATACATATAGGATACGTTTTGTCGATGTACCACTTCATCAGGGTTCCCTTGAATATGCAGAGTTATTTCTCTATTCATGGTTTGTTTCGGGAAACAACCTGAAATCGGCCGTTATGGTGAGGGAACTGCTTTTTGATGCAGCCGCCAGAAAAATGGATCAGGCGGATGTCATCACCCTTCTGAAGTCAAAGGGCATCTCCATAAAATCTGACAGGGAGAAGGCACGGTCGGTCTTTAGAGGGTTCTACAACGAATCCATGAAAACAGACAAGGTGAGCGCAACACCTGCTGTCGTTATCGTGAAGAACGGTGAAAGAATAAAATATGTTGGAGGGGAGGAGATTCTTAAGGCTTTGGAGGAGCTTTCCTCATCCTGATCCGGCATTAAGACCGACTTTCAACAAGGACGCTTGCTCAGGGCTCTATCTTTTTTCACTTTGCGGCTTGTGCCCTGCACTATTCACATAAAGCAGATTAAGACCCGGTCGGGAAGGTATCTTCCACATATTTCCTTACCGCCCCCACCACTCCGGCTTCTCTCCCCTTTTCTCTCCACAAAGCCAGGACATGATCCCTCAACCCCCTCGCCCTCTCATAGCCGGAGTGTCTGGCCTTCACGATCAACGACCAGTCGCGGGACTCCACAAACTGCTGGAACGCGTTTCTGATCTCGGGGAAAAGTTCTTTTCTGATACCGTCCAGAAACGCGATATAAACCTTCAGCAATTTTTCATCACGCCTGTCCATGATCTCTCTGAGGGGTCCCATATCGGACGTATCGGCAAGGATATCCTTGGCGGCCCTGATGTAAAGTTCGCTCTGTTTGTCGAATCCACCGTTGAGGATTTCCGTCCATTCATCCGAATAATCGTCCTCAAAGGCTTCCCCCACTTCGTGAAGCACGAACATATCAGCCACGGCACGAGTCATCTCCTCCATCTTTCCGGGAAAAGCCCCCGCAAGATCGTCGCTCTTCCTGATTCCGAAATGCAGAAACATCTCTTCGATCAGCCCCCTGTAACGTCCGGCTCTGAGCGTCTGAAATTTGTCCCATATGATCGACCGGATGCTTTCGTACCTGATATAGATACACCTGCCCTGGAGCATGGCCGGAGCGGCAGAGAGGTCCCTGCAAAGTTCTCTTCCCGCAAAGAAAACTTCGTAGTCCAAAATCTCCTTTGTACCCTCGAGTTCGGCTATAAAAAATGTAGGTTTACCAAGGACGCCGTATCCGCTGCCATAGATCATTCCGGAACCTTTCAGAAGGGCGTTTAACCCATCCACGTCAAAGGGGTCGTAAGAAGCGTCCTGAACCACAATCGCCCTCAATTCTTCGTCCTCCAGCTTCTGCCAGAGCGTTTCCCTTTCATGGATCCAGGAAGATATTTCCTCCATCGGAACGCTCTCCCAGGGCACGAGGCCGTGTTCATGGAAATAGAGTTCACGCAAACGCATCAGGAGACCGCAGATAGAATAATAGCCCCAGGACCCGGCATCGGAGATATCGCAATTATGCTTGACTTGTGAAAGGATCTCACTCAATTCCATTCTCTTATAAGATAAACGTTCCCCGTCAGGTGATGTCAACCGGGTGATCTCTAGGAATTCTCTGAATGCAGACCTCACAGCACATGGACATGCGCGGAACAGGAAATGCAGGGGT
>JBECKU010000095.1:0-4569 GCA_040235385.1 Candidatus Sulfobium sp.
ACTTTTACAGATGCATTGGCTGCAGAAGGATTCGGTCCCGGGAAAGCAGAGATCGTCCTTCAGAGCCCTTACCCCGATCCGATGTCATGGACAAATGCGGCGAGAAAGCTGGTTGCAGTCGGCTCGGATATTATCGTTTCCTACGGGGCCCCTGCTACCGTGACCACGATTAACGAAGCATCCGATACCCCTGTCGTTTTCGCCGGGGTCTATGATCCCCAGGCAGTCGGAGCAGCCGGCAAAAATGTCACCGGTATCAGTTCAAGAGTGCCGATTGCGAGCATTCTTAAGAATCTCAAAAATATCTCCAATTACTCGAAGTTGGGGGTCGTCTTCAGCAGCACGGAAAAAGATACCGTTACGCAGGCAAATGAGATCAGGCAGTTTGAAGGAAACATTGGGTTCAACGCCGTAATGTTCAATGTAAAGAGACTTGAAGACGCATCAAAAATTTCAGGCGTGGACGCGCTCTTCCTCACGACGAGCTGTGCCGCCATGCACTGCGTCGAGAATATAACCGGCATCGCCAGAAAGGCCAAAATACCCACGGCCAGCACGATCGGAGGGGGAGAAAACAGCGGGATTATCCTCACCATAGCGGCCAATCCACAGGAACAGGGAAGAGAGGCCGCGAAACTGACCGCCAGAATACTGGAAGGAGCGAAGCCCTCCTCACTCCCTGTCGTCCAGCCGAAGAAAGTGGATATGATCATTAACCTGAAGGAGGCCAATGAGATGGGACTGAAAGTCCCCTTCGATCTGCTCACTTCAGCAACGAAAGTCATAAAATGAAAACAGGGATAAGTCTCCAGAAAAAAGCGATGCTGATCGCTGCCGTCATTCTCTTCTTCATCCTCGGAATCAACACTTCCGTGCTCACGTATATCGCATACGGGAAGTACAAGAACGCCATTCTCTCCAAAACGATGGCTATCGGTGAAGGCATGCAGAACGAACTCGAAAAAGTCCTCACCCTCGGCATTCCCATTGATTCTCTCGAAGGGCTCAATGAAAAGTTGAAGGAACTTATCTCCCGGGACAATGCTCTGGGATACGCCATGATAGTGGATACAAAAGGACAGGTACTTTATCACAGCGACTCCGCCAATGTCGGGAAGGAGATGAAAGATGAAGTATTCCAGCAATCGATCAGGTCCGATGTATCGTCAGTCCGGAAACTTGATTCCTTTTATGATCTGTCTTTCCCGCTCCTGGACGCTGAAGAAAAAATTGTGGGGGTCCTCCGTGTAGGCGTGGAGGTAAAAGCGATAAATGCCCAGTTATACGAACTTCTGCGCTGGGCCCTCGGAATCTCCGCCCTATGTTTTATACTCTCCGTCGGACTCGTCTACTTCTCCATATCGACATCCATAACCCGGCGCATTGTGGCCATGGAAAAGATGGCCGACCGCATTGCATCCGGAGATATGACATCCGCGATCACCCCGAAAGGAAGAGACGAGATCGCATCGCTTGGGACGGCAATCAACAGGATGGCATTTAACCTGAAGGATATGCTCTCAAAGATAGGGAACATTACCACAAGCGTATCCGGTGTCACATCGAACATCGAAGCATCTTCCCAGAGGGTTTTGTCCGCAGCGGACGTCCAGAAAAGGGTCATTCAGGAAACGTCGTCGGCCACAGAGGAAATGGAGAACTCGATTTCCAAGGTTGCCGGGAGCGCACAGAACCTTTCTGTTTCCGCGAGCGATACGTCATCGTCGATTCTGGAGATGACTGCATCAATCGAGAGGATCGCCGAAAACGCGAATATATTCAGCGAAACGGCCCATGACACAGCTTCCTCCATCGAGGAAATGGTCTCGACGATCAACCAGATTGCGGAAAGTCTGGAAAACCTCAGCGCTTCTGCGGAAGAAATCGCCTCGTCCATCGACGAAGTCAATGCAACGACCAAGGATATTGAACAGCGGGCAGTCGAATCCGTCGGCCTCGCTGAAGCCGTTATGACCAATGCGTCCGAAAAAGGCATGGGAGCGGCCAACGCTGCTACCGAAGGAATGGAGAACATAAAAAAGAGCGTTATGACGCTTTCCGACGTAATCAATCTCCTCGGGAAAAGGACCGATGACATCGGGAAGATCATCAATGTGATCGACGACGTGGCCGACCAGACTAATCTCCTCGCCCTGAACGCCGCTATCCTTGCATCCAAAGCGGGGGAGCATGGAAAAGGATTTGCCATTGTAGCCGATGAAATCAAGAGCCTTGCTGAAAGGACATCCGCTTCGACGAACGAAATTTCTTCCCTCATAAAATCCGTCCAGCAGATGACGCATTCGAGTGTAAAAATGGCGTCCGAGGGAATTCATACGGTGGAAAAAGGTCTCATTCTGGTCAATGATGTCGATGGAGCATTGAAAGACATCGTCAACAGCTCAGTGGCATCTACGGATATGGCACGGGCTATCCAGAGGGCTACGGCTGAAGAAGCCCTCGTCATCAAGCAGATAACCAACGCAGTAGGTGTTATGACCGAACAGACGGAAAATATCGCCAGGGCGATCCAGGAACAGAGCAAAGGCAGCATGTTTATCACCGAGGCGGCGGAAAAAGTGAAAGAGCTTTCCCAGCAGGTGAAGACGTCGACAAGCGAACAGAAGGACGGGAGCAGGTTGATCGCAGACGTAATCGAAAATGTGACTCAGCAGGCCTCCCAGATAGCTGATGCGACGCGCGGACAAAAGGAAAAAAGTCTGGCCATCGTGCAGTCGATGGAGAAGATCCGCCTGACCACTGATGAATTGATCAACTCCTCCCATGATATGAACGTTGTCATCGGTTCGCTCAAGGAAGAAGCGGTCAACCTCCTCAAGGAAATACAGAAGTTCACCGTATAGCGATTTTTACCCAGGACATGATGGTGGTTAAGGTAGCGTCACCTTGGCTTCCGGACAAGCAACAGCTTTTTGGCGGCAATCCTTACGGCCTCGGACACATTCTTGTTTTTTTCAAGAACGGAGAGATCCCTGACTCTCAGGCTGCTCACGAACGTCACTGCAATCCCCGGCGGGGTCTTCGGGTTCGTCACGAGCGCATAGGCGATCGGATACTTTTTCATCCATTCCCGATTTTTTGAAATCCGCCTCAGGACTTCCTCCAGCGCCGTCCTGTTCTTGGCAATCATCTCGACTTCGGATTCCGTGATCTTGCCGTTCTCGAGTATACTGAGTATCACTTCCTTATTCGGGTCCCTCGCAAGGATCCCCCTTAATTCCCTGCCGCCTTTAAGGGCAAGCTGAATTCTTTCGGAAACGTTCAACCGCTGTACCTTCTGCTGGAGACTCTCTTTCCGGAATTCTTTCGGCTTTTCCGTCCTTTCCGTCTCTCCGGCCCCGGCGGCGGATAAGTTGAGCCTGTCGATAACGATCCGTCTCACATGTTCCGGGGTCTGAGAATTGTCGAGCAGCATATCGAGGATATCCGGTCGGTGCAGATTGGCATTTACGATTTCTTCGAAGATTTCTTTTTCAGCGGAATCCTCGATGAGTGCGCCTATTACTTCCCGCGACGCGACCGATAAATCGACTCCTAGAAATCGCATTTCTTCTTGCATTCAGGACCTCACCAGATACAAAAAATATTCTTTGTTTCCTTTCTGACCCGGGACTGGAGATTCATATACTCCTCTTCCCCTGAAACCCGTCCTTTCGGCTCCCTCACGCACACCACGGACAGCCACCGCCCTCAGCAATTCGTCCCTTACGATCCCTCCCTTTCCCACCATACCCTTTCCCACTTCGAACTGGGGTTTGACCAGAGCAAGGACCTCTCCGTTTTCGCCAAGAAATTCATGTGCCTTCGGCAGGACTTTTAGAAGGGAGATAAAAGAAACATCTATCACGATAAGTTCGACTGGTTCGGCAATACAATCTTTCTCAAGATATCTTATGTTCGTCCTTTCCATCAAAACGACTTTCGGGTTCTGACGCAGCGACCAGTCGAACTGTCCGTAGCCGACGTCTATTGCATACACTTTACTCGCGCCTCTCTTAAGCAGGCAGTCAGTGAATCCCCCCGTAGAACAACCTATGTCCATGGCGATTTTACCCATCGTCTTTATAGTGAAGAAATCAAGGGCCGCTTCGAGCTTCAGTCCTCCCCTGCCCACGAAGGGAATATCACGGTCCCTGAGTACTATTTCAGCGGTTTCAGGGACCATGGTTCCCGATTTCATAACAACCAGGCCGCCGACGGCGATCTTGCCCTCCATGATAAGGGCTCTCGCACGCTCCCTGCTCTTTACAAGTCCTCTTTCCACGAGAAGCTTATCGAGCCGGCCTTTCTTTTTCATCGATGTCATCGTCCCATGTGCTTCGTGATCCATCAGGCTTCCCTACCCGATAAGAGTCGTCTCTCTAATAAAGGAAAGAGCGGCAAGGTATATGCCTTCTTCGTTGAGGCCGTATCTCGCCCTCAGAGTTTCCGGACTGCCCTGCTCGACGAACCTGTCCGGTATCCCGAGCCTCTTGACCTTTACGCCGGCCGCTTCGCCGTCACTGAGGCACTCGACAACCGCGCTGCCATACCCGCCCTGTAGTATGT
>JBECKU010000371.1:0-1582 GCA_040235385.1 Candidatus Sulfobium sp.
GCCCGCTCTATCGCGGCGGCGGCCTGGGTCAGGGACGTTCGCCCCACCAGGGAGCGAGGTTCAGACACCGCCATCTTGCGGATCCGCTCCAGCGCCTCCACGTCACCCGGCCCCCCAAGGATCACGGTGGGGAGGCCGAGCTCGGCCTCCACCCCGTCCAGGAGTTCGGCCCACCGGTCCTCGAACCAGTGTTTCTGGGGTCGGGTGGTGAAGGGGATGGCCACCGCGTACCCACCCTCCAATCCCTCTTGCCGGATCCACCCATCGATGAACTCCCGGTCTGCCGGGGCCAGGGGGACCTCCATACGGAAGTCGCTGGTGTCGAGGCCCAGTTCCTGGGCCAGCACGAGATATTCCGAGGACACCTTGGCCCGATCTCCCTTGTTTCGCTCCCGATCCACCACCCGGGTCATGAGGAGGTGGCTTGCTTCCTTGGGCCTGAGGCCGATGCGGGTGGGGGCTCCGGAGAGGAAGGTCATGAGGCCGCTCCTCAGGAGCCCCTGCATGTCCAGAGCCAGGTCGAACCGCCGGCTCCTCAACTCGGAGACGAAGGCTCTCGCCTCCCGGAAGAGCGTCCCCAGCTTCCATTGCCTGAGGAGCTTCTTCCAGGCGTTTCGGTTCCAGATCAGGACTTCGTCCAGCTCCGGGTGGTGCTCGATGAGGTTCGCGGTGTGGGACTCGGCCAGCCAGGTGATGCGTGCGTTCGGAAAGGTACGCCGAATCGCCCGCACCATGGGTGAGGAGAAGACGATGTCGCCGCGGGCGCTCAGCCGCACCAGGAGGATGTTCCTGGGTGGGTTCTGGAGGATCTTCCGGCTCATCCGTTCCTTTCGAAGGCCAAGGGGCTAACATTGTGTTGCTCCGGTGCCCGGGGCGGAGCCGTGATCCTCGGCTCCTTCCCAGGGGAGAGCTGGGCCCTATCCTTCACCGGGCGAAACCATGGCCCGGGGTCTCAATCTAGGGAATCTCCTGGCCGGGGGGATATGCCCCACGGTCACGAGCCTCCCGGCCCGGATCAGCGGAAACGGTGCGGCCATGAAGCGACGCTACGACATTCTCTATGCGGTCGGGGCTGTGTTTTCCAGTCCAATCCTGGCCCTGGGTCTCCTGAGGACCGGGAAGTGGCGTACGGACTGGAAAGGCCGCTTCGGGAGGATGCGAGCCCTGGAACAGGATGACCGGCCGACTCTCCTGATCCACGGGGTGAGCGTGGGGGAGGTCAACGCCACCCGGGAGCTGGTTGCCCGACTTCTCGCCCCCGAAGCACCTCCGGTGCGGCTGGTGATCAGCGCCACCACGAACACGGGGTTTGCCCGGGCCCGGGCTCTCTACGGAGACCACGTTCCGGTAGTGCGTTTCCCCTTCGACTTCTCCTGGATGGTGGCCCGGTTCTTCGACTCCGTGCGCCCCGACGCGGTGGCCCTCATGGAATTGGAGGTCTGGCCGAACCTGGCTCAGCTCTGTCGTGACCGGGGGGTACCCCTTGCCGTCATTAACGGACGCCTCAGCGACGCGAGCTTCAGGCGGTACCGGTTGGTGAAGCCCTTCGTGGGTTCCATGTTCCGCTCCCTCTCCGTGGTAG
>JBECKU010000100.1:0-4025 GCA_040235385.1 Candidatus Sulfobium sp.
GCCGTATCTCGGAAGTATTTTGATCTTTATCCTCCGCCCGGTCTTTTCCGAGAGATAATCCGCCAGCGGTTCATATCGCTCAAGCTGTTTGAAGATGCTTTGCTCAGGGATAAGCCCGATCAAGAGCGGATTTTCCTCGATGATAACGTTCCTGGGAGCAGTCTTTTCCGTTTCCGTGCAACCGAATAGAATACCCAATGCAAGAAGACAGCAACAGATCACCTTACCCGGCCTGGACATAAGGAATTATAACATCCGACAGGGGCTAAAAGTCCATTGTTTTTTCGGTGAAACGGTGAAATAACCAAGACCAATATCAGTCATATCGCCGAAAACGGAATAGTAAAGATAGAGGTATAGAAAAATTATAAACAGGAAATGAAGATGGCTAGCGTTTCAATGTTCAACGTTTAAGAGCTTGCAACCCATTAACGTGCCGACCAGCCGACGTGTAGCTTCAATCTTTGGAGTGATAATTTGTGTGATAGCTTGCCGGCCTGTAGGTTTGACTTATGTCTTTATCACATTTTATATTGATTCAACGTGCGAAAATCTCTCATATTCTGCCTGCTTATAGCTGCGGTGGGGCTTGCCGCCTACTCAAATACGTTCCATGTCCCCTTTCAGTTCGACGACAGTCAGCAGATTATCGATAACGCGGTGATCAGAGACGTGGGCAATTTCTTTTCCTCCTCCTCAGGATACAAATTCAACCCCCGCCGGTTTATCGGATACATAACCTTCGCACTGAACTATCGGTTCGGAGGGCTGGATGTGACGGGATATCATATCGTCAATCTGGCCATCCACATTATCAATGGGTTACTCGTGTATCTCCTGGTGATACTGCTCTTCAAAACTCCATATTTCACCGCAGAAAGCAGTAAGAAGTCAGTAGTAAGTAGTAAACAGACAGCGACGGGGGATGAAATAGCCAGTGGTTCTCCTGCTTCTGTTCATCATTACTCACTGCTCACTACTGACAATTCACGGTCTTCTATTGCTCTTTTTTCGGCGCTTCTCTTCGTCGCTCATCCGGTTCAGACACAGGCGGTTACGTATATTGTGCAGAGATTGACCTCCCTGGCGACGATGTTTTATCTGCTATCGGTGGTTTTTTATATAAAAGGCAGAGAAAGACAGGTTGAGGCTGAGGTCAAGGTTAAGAAAAAGACTAATGAAGGTTCGGTTTTACATTCCGGCAATTTCTCAATCTCAGCCTTGACCTTAACCTTTTACTTGTTATCGTTATTTTTCGCCATCAGTGCGATGAAGACGAAGGAGATGACCTTTACCCTCCCGGCGGTCATCGTTCTCTGTGAATTCTTTTTTTTCAGGGCGACCCTGAAGAAAAAGCTGCTCTTTCTTATCCCGGTGCTCTTGACGCTGGTCGTAATACCGGTGAGCATCCTGGGCACGCACAAACCTCTTGGGGAGGTCCTTTCCGATCTGAGCGAAAAGACTAGAGTGCAGACTGATATACCGAGATGGGACTATCTCATGACGCAGATGAGGGTAATCACCACTTATATCAGGCTCATCTTTTTCCCGGTGGACCAGAATCTCGACTACGATTACCCCATTTACCGGTCGCTTTCAGACCCGGCGGTCGCGGCATCCTTTGTATCTCTCGTGGCAATTCTTGGCACAGGGGCATATCTGTTCTATAGAAGCAGGCAATGGGCAACGGGCAATGGGCAATGGGAAAAAAATGAAGAACAAAGTGCTGAAAATGAAATTTTTTCGCCTTTCGCCTATCGCCTATCGCCTATCGCCTTGTTTTATCGCCTTATTTCTTTCGGCATCTTCTGGTTTTTCATTACTCTTTTGGTCGAATCGAGCTTGATACCGATAGCGGACGTGATATTTGAGCACCGAGTTTACCTGCCGTCGGTCGGGGCATTTATCGCCATAACGACATCGGTTTTTATCATAGCAGAGAGGCTAAGGAATAGATGGAGGAATGCAGGGAAGGCTGCCATGGTTATTTTGTCGATAATCGTGATCTCTTTTGCGGGAACTACCTACGCCAGGAACGAGGTATGGCGGGATGAGGTGAGTCTATGGGAAGATGTGGTGAAGAAAAGTCCCGAAAAATCGAGACCTCACAATGATCTGGGTTACCTTTACCTGAACAGGGGGATGACGGATCGTGCTATAGAGCAATTCGAGATCGCTTTGAAATTAAATCCCCGATACGCCGATGCGCACAATAACCTTGGGGTTGCTTATTATAGCGAGGGGCGGTTTGATTTCTCCGTCATGCAGTTCAGGACCGCTTTGAGTCTCGCCTCTTCAAAGCCGGAACGCGCTGATTCCCATCATAACCTGGGTATTGCATATGTGAGGGTCGGATTGTTGAGCGATGCACTCAGAGAAATGAAGGCGGCATTGGATAACGACCCCAAAAATCCCGAGATCTATACTGATATGGGATTTGTTTATAAGGCAATGGGAAATACGGACAAGGCAGTGGACTGTTATATCTCAGCTCTAAAACACAGATCCGATTACGCCCCGGCCCACTATAACCTGGGTCTCGTCTATAAGGAAGAAGGGATGACCGAAAAGGCGAGAGAGCACTTGAGTAAAGCCCACAATCTGGATCCCAAGAGATTTTGAAAAATACAGATTTTGGAAGAAGCTGTTCACTCAGCCGTTATTCCTTCTCTTCGCGCCACTTATTCACCACTATCTCCTGATAGCAGGAAGATCCTCGTATGTTGGCAAGGTCCGGATCTTTCTTCATATGGGTCCGGTTGTGATAGCCCTTTTCGACACTCTTTTTCAGCCAGATGCAGGCTTCTTCTGTTCTACCCTGCAACGAGAATATGCACGCCATGTTGTAATACGCGCGGTTAAGATGAGGATTTAACTCAAGTGCCTTTTTAATGTCCGCGGTAGCCTTATCGAAGCTGCGAATTCTGTAGTATGCCACAGCTCTCTCGTTGTAGCCCACGTAAACGTCAGGCTCCTTTTCGACAACGTAGTTCCATAAAGCAAGACTGTTTTTCCAGACGCCGATTTGTCTCACAGTCAGAAGCGACAAGGAAATGAATACCAACAAAACCGCAGTACCATAGGCATCAGCAAAAACCATTTTTTTACGCTCACGTGCCGACGCTATTTTTTTTGAAATCCACGTTACTCCCACACCAGTTGCCAGAAAGGGGCCGAGACTCGGCAAATAGGTATACCGGTCGGCCATCGATTGACTGCCGACCTGGATGATGCCAAGAACGGGGAGGAGTGTTGCCACATAATAGCTCCAAACTGACAACCATAGTTTCCGCCTTCTGGCAAGTACAGTGCAAATGACTGTTATACTGACAATCAGGATAACCGGCAGAAGATAATGGAGGGATGAAATCGATACAGCGCTCGGATATGGATAAAAAGGGACTAAATTCAAGGGCAACAGCATCTTTCCGAGGTAAGCAATAAGATTTTTGCCGGCTACGAGCAGCCTCACTGAAAATGGTATTACATCGGCCGGCACGACTGATTCTCCGGCTTTCTGGGCAAGAACCGTTATCACTGACGAAAAGAGACTCAATGAGATGAAAGGAACCTTCTCCACAAGGGCAGCCGCTAATGACCGTATGGATTCTATCCTTCCGAAGGGATGCCAATCCAGGATCAGCAGAACAATGGGTAGCGTTACTGCCATGGGTTTGCTCAGGAGGGCAAGTGAAAAGAAGCAAAAAGAGACGAGGTATGTCTGTGTAGTGGCAACCCTATGTGGTTGCCCTTCTTTGGGCGGCCACATAGAGCCGCCCCTACCTGCATACCTCAAATATGCCATCACGCTGAGCAGGTAAAAAAAAGCACAAAGCAAGTCTTTTCGTTCCGATACCCAAGCCACTGATTCTACATGCAAAGGGTGAATGCCGAATAACAGACCCGTTGTTCCTGCGGCAATCAGAACAAAACGTTAATCGCCCACCGCAGGCGGGTGTGCCGGGGCGGATGAATCCTGACTCACTCTCCGTGAATAGTCAACAGTCTTCAGACGCAAGTCGTGA
>JBECKU010000213.1:0-9863 GCA_040235385.1 Candidatus Sulfobium sp.
TGATTACATCACTGGCATATCCTATAAGACTTCTGAAACGACTTTTTGTACTGTCGAAAAATTCCTGCAACAGACTATATCGGGAAAGACCTCCATTCATGTCCGGCCCGCTGCCAAAAGAGATCAACCCGATTGCTGCGGAGTATTCGGGACTCTCCACCGAAGAATCCATTCCGCTTATCGGCCCGGGATATCCGACCCGGACCGGCAGGGACAGCATGGATTCGGCCATTTTGTCGAAACCGTGAAGGAGAGAAGAACCTCCCGTGAGGACCACGCCGCATACAGCGGTTGCGTGACCCGAACAGGAGTTGATCTCTTCCCCGACGAGTTCCAGCATTTCTTCGCACCTGGGTTGAACGATCTCGGCCAGGTATTTTCTCGGTAATTTCTTTTCTTCCCCGCCGGCGTATCTTAGCGCTATCTCTTCCGATCCTTCTATAATGCCGGAATGGGCAGCACCAGACTGTTTCTTGAGCTTTTCCGCTTCGGGCAATGTGATTCTGAAACCGACCGCAATGTCGCCGGTAATATGGTTTCCTCCTATCGATAACACCGAAGCGTGTCTCAGTCTTCCGTCCTTGAAGAAAACGATGTCTGTTGTGCCCCCACCCATATCGACGAGAAACACTCCGAATTTTTTTTCGTCGGGTTCGAGAGAGAAGGCCGAAGCCAGCGGAGTGAATAATACTTCCGAGACTGAAAGCCCCGCCTTTTCGCAGCACTTGATCAGGTTCTGGACCGGGGACGCCGCCGCTGTAATGATCGAGACCCTGGCCTCCAGTCTCACGCCGGACATGCCGCAGGGATCGCTGATCCCCCCTTGCCCGTCGAGATCGAATTCTTTCGGGATTATGTGAAGCACTTCCCGGTCAAGGGGCATATAGACGGCCTTTGCGGTCTCCAGCGCGCGTTCGACGTCCGCGCGGGAAACTTCCTTTCCCTTGATCCCCACGGCTCCGGAACTGCTGAATTCTTTAATATGCCCGCCGGAAATACCGACAAGAGCGGATCTCGCCTTTATTCCAGCAGATGACTCGACGGCCTTTATAGACCGGCGGATGGAGTCGGCAGTCTCGTCGATATTGATCACCATGCCCTTTCTCAGCCCCCGGGACTGGGACGTTCCGGTCCCGAGTATCCGTGTCCCTCCCGAAGTCCTCTCGGCCGCGACTGCGCATACCTTTGAGGTGCCCACGTCCAGCCCGACCATGATCGTCGATCTCATTATTTGATCACCTCGTTCACCGGCTTGACAATGACCCTGTTGGCGAATCTCAGGTCTATATAATCAACCGGGATCTCCCGCCTCTTAATTTCGGACTCGATTTCCATAAGCCGCATGAGTTTTTCCGCATATTCGCCTTTTCCGATTTTCGCGACGAGTCCGTCCAGGTTCAGTGCCATTTCCTCCTCTTTATCGGCTATTATCTCGATATGGTCTTTCCGGGAAGAAAGCTCGCTCTCTTTGACGGCCTTTACGAGATTGATCGCCTCATTGAAGGTTTCTTTCCGTGCAAACGGGTTTCCTGAGATTATCGGCAGGAAAGGTATCGAACCGCTGGTAAGTTCTTCCAGCATGTTGCCCCCGTCGTCAACGAGGAACAGTCGACCCTTCATATCCAGAAGAGCAAAGGGTTCAGCCTCTCTGACCTTGATATGAAGCGAGTTCGGGAGTTCCTTCCTCACGGAAGCGAAAACGATCCATGGTGATTTGTTCAGTCTTTCGAAGACCGCTGCGCCCGACAGAGTCAATAAATTTTCGCCCCCCTTCAGCCCAGCCAGGGTCATCAACTCCTCCTCTGTCAGATGCCTGTTTCCTGTAAAAATAATAGTCCTGGCGACGAAAGCCCTCTCGATTACGATATGCACAATGTATGCGCCTGCGATGATCACGGCTACTGTAAGAAGGGCATAGACGGTGCGCCTGACCTTCGTCATCCCGTTCGACAGCCTGTTTTTCTTCCTGTGTGTCCTTTTCTTTGCGCCCATAATCATAATTCGAGCATCGCCTCGATCAGGGCCGGGAATTCCAGGCCGGCCTGCTGCGCGATCTTCGGCAGCAGACTGGTCTCGGTCATGCCCGGGATAGTATTTACTTCCAGAACAAACGGGTTGCCTTCCCGGTCGACGATCAGGTCTACCCTTGTGGCGCCGCTGCACCCGAGGGCCATATGCGCGGCCAGAGCGGCTTTTGCGGTCCTGGAATATATACGTTTGCTCACGCGCGGGGGAAGGATATATTCAGTCAGTCCCGCGGTATATTTTGCTTCGTAGTTGTAAAATTCGAGGGAGGGTCTCACCTCGACCCCGCCCAATACGGCATTGTTGAGGATGCCTATCTGGATTTCCTTGCCCGGCATATACATCTCGATAATTATCCTGTCGCCGAGTGTGAATGCACGCCGGAGCGCGGGTCCGATATCCGACTTGTTCTTCACTATTTCCACTCCCACACTCGAACCCTCGGCGGCGGGCTTGATGACCCAAGGCATATCGAATGCGGAACGCAGAGCACGGCATACAGATTGTTCCGACTTACGACTTATGACTTCTGACTTCCGAAGTATTTTGTACGGCGGCATCGGGATACTATGGTGACTGAAGACTTTTTTTGTGGCTTCCTTGTCCATCGCAAGAGCGGATGCGAGTATACCCGATCCCGTGTAGGGAATATTCAGGATCTCGAGCATGCCCTGCACCGCCCCGTTTTCTCCGTGGCCCCCGTGCAGCGCGATGAAAGCCAGGTCTATTTTTTCTTTCTTCAGGACCGTGCAGAGGTCGCCACCGGCATCGATGCAGACAGCGCGATATTTTAAAGATTTAAGCGCCTTGTAAACAGCGTTGCCGCTTTTAAGAGAAACTTCTCTTTCGGATGAAGTCCCGCCCATGAGGACGCCGATTTTTTTTGGCCTTTTCTTCATCATGCTATCTTTCCACCGTGCTTCCATATGAATTGTTCATTCTTCTTTTTCTCCGGCCGGACGGACATCACGGTCTTCCCACTATCCTTATTTCCGGCTCCAGCAAAATACCCGATTTCCTGTTTGTGATAGCGACAACTTTTTCCATCAGCCCGAGATAGTCGGATGCGGTCCCGTTGCCCCGGTTTACAAAAAAGTTCGCATGGACGGTGCTCACTTCAATATCGCCCATGCTCATTCCTTTGCACCCCGCCTCATCGATCAGGCGGCCCGCGGAGAGGCCCTCCGGGTTTCTGAATACACAGCCGGCCGATTTCGCGGGAAGGGGCTGTTTCATTCTCTTTTCCCTGAGGAACTCCTCCGTCCGTGAAGCCACCGTCTCTGCATCTTCTTTCCCGAACTTCAGGTTTGCGCTCAGGACGATCACGTCCCCTGTGATCCCGGATTTCCGGTAACCGAAGCCGACTTCTTCTCTTTTATACCGGCCGAGTCTTCCGTCTCCGTGCATAACGGCCAGAGAGATTACGGCGTCCTTCATCTCGTACCCGAATGAGCCCGCATTTCCGCATACCGCGCCCCCCACGGTCCCGGGTATCCCGGAGAGACCTTCAAGGCCCGAGTAACCCTTTTCTTTACAGAAATTAACCAGCTTTTGAAGAGTGACCCCCGCCTCGGTAAACAGTTCGACCCCGCTGTCACTTTCATTTATAACTTCCATTCTTCGGAAAGATTTAAGGAGGATAACCACACCCTCTATGCCCCCGTCCCGGACGAGGATGTTTGTTCCCCCTCCGATAACCGTGAAGGGGACACTCTTTTTCCGGAGCGCGCCGAGAAGATTCTTCAGGGAAAAAGGATCTTCCGGCACGGTCAGAACTTCCGCGTCGCCACCTATGCCGAGATAGGTGTAATCTTTCATGGGTACGCGGAATTCGACTTTGCCCCGATAGCCGTCGACTGCGATGTCCTGCCAACTCTTTTCGTCAAGCCGCATTCAGTTTCTCCAGTACCCTTTCTCCGAATTTCCAGACATCTCCTGCCCCGAGGGTCAGGACGACATCCCCGTGTTTTATTTCAGCGGCGAGCAGGTCGAGGGCCTCTTCCCGGCTGCGGGGAAAGAGCGCCTCCGTTGTGCCGCTTTTCCCGATTCTTTCATGGAGGACATCGGAAGAGACCCCCTTGATAGGCTTTTCGCCCGCAGGATAAATATCGAGCAGAACGACCTTGTCCGCGCCCCCGAAGGAGACCGAAAACCCATCCATGAGATCGGCCGTCCTGGAATACCTGTGGGGCTGAAACACAACGAAGAGTCGCGCACCTTTCCCGAGAAACCTCATATTTTCCCGTGCGGCCGAGATCGTTGCCCTTACTTCCGTCGGGTGGTGACCGTAGTCGTCGTAAACTTTCACTCCTCCTGCCTCGCCCTTGAACTCAAACCTTCGCTGTATCCCGCTGAAGGCGTTAAGGGCCTCTTTGATCTGATCGGGACTCATCTTGAGTTCCAGGGCGACGCCGACGGCTGCGATCGTGTTCAATATATTGTGCGTGCCCGGCAAAGGGACGGAGAACCTTCCTACGGGCGCCCCATCGTAGATAATGTCAAAACTGCTCGACATGAATTCCTTTTCGATATTTGCGGGATGTATGCTGGCGGAACCGGAGAGTCCGTACGTCACATACCTTCTGTGTATACCGGGCATGAGCGTTCTTATGTTTTCATTCTCGGCACAGATGAAGGAAACACCGTAAAAAGGGACTTTGTTGATAAAGGACAGAAAGGCGTTCCTGAGACTCTCCATATCCCTGAAGAACTCCATATGTTCTCTATCCACGTTTGTGACGACGGCTATGGTAGGTGAGAGTTTCAGAAAGGAACCGTCGCTTTCGTCCGCTTCGGCAACGAGAAATTCACCTTGTCCGAGTTTGGCATTGCTCCCGATCCCTTTGAGTTTGCCTCCGATAATGATCGTCGGGTCGAACCCGCCCGCTCCCAAAAGCGTTGAGATGAGGGACGTGGTCGTTGTTTTGCCGTGTGCGCCTGCCACGAGGACACTATATTTCAACCGGGCAAGCTCAGCGAGCATCTCCGCCCGGGGAATGACAGGAACAGCGAGTCTTCTTGCCGCAACGACCTCGGGGTTGTCCGCGGTCACAGCGGAGGAGACGACAACGACGTGGGCACTGTCTATGTTTTCCTCCCCGTGGCCGATATGGATCCTGATCCCCATCTTCCTGAGCCTCGCCGTCGTCTCGGATTCTCTGAGATCGGAACCTGTTACTTCATATCCGAGGTTCGAGAGGACCTCTGCTATGCCCGACATACCTATGCCGCCTATCCCCACTAAATGGATTACCCTGAATTTCTCAAACATGTCCGGTACTCCTCATGACGGGGTTTTCCCCGGGCATCGCGGGAAAAAAAAGGATGGACGGTATGCCGCTTAGCATGCCCTTAAAGAGGGGATCGTTTCCTCGTATGCGATTCATGGTCAGCAAAGGTTTGTCCCTTTGCTTCTGATCTTCTGTTTTAGCGGGGTCCTCTCCTTGACAAGACTCAGAGCTATATCTACGATCTTGCTTCCTGCATCGGGTCTTCCCAGTCCTCTGCTCGCGCGGGTCATTTGCGTTCTAGTGTTATCATTTTCAAAAAGTTCACGTATTTTTTCCGCGAGTATGCTGCCCTTCATCTCATCATCGTGCACCATGAAAGCTGCGCCCATCTCTCTGAGTTTCAGTGCATTTAATTCCTGGTGTCGACCGGCGGCATGGGGATAGGGCACCAATATGGCCGGTTTCCCAAGGGCGGTGATTTCAGCCAGAGTAGTTGCCCCGGCCCGGGATATGACCACGTCCGCAGCAGCGTAAGCTTCAGCCATCTGGTATATGAAAGGCGCCACCGTGCCCTTCGCGCCCGCTTTCCTGTATGCGGCACGTATGTTTTCAAAGTCCCTGTCACCGGTCTGGTGGAGGAACTGCAATTTGTCCCTTATGTCTGTGAGGTGGTTGAGGGCGTCTACCATGGTCCTGTTTATCGAGCGGGCGCCGGAGCTGCCCCCGAACACGAATACCGTGAACAAACGGGGGTCCAGGGAGAAAAGCCTGCACGCGGAGTCCCTGTCTCCCCTGAGAATCCGTGTGCGTATCGGGTTGCCCGTGAGGAAAGTCTTTTCCATGGGGAAGGAAGAAATGCTCTCGTGATAAGTAATGCAGATCCTCTTGACCATCCGCCCAAGAATCCTGTTCGTAAGCCCCGGCACTGAATTTTGTTCATGGATCATCGTGGGTATCGATTTCAGGCAGGCGATGAAGACCACGGCCCCCGAGGCGTAACCTCCCACGCCTATTACGAGATCGGGCATGACCTCCTGAAGGACCCTGCGCGCATCGAAGGCCGAAAAAACGAGCTTCACAGCAGCCTTTGTCCTCCTGTAAAAAGACAACCCCACCATGCCTTCCGCCCTTACGAACCGTATGGGGTAGCCCTCCCTGGGGATGATTTTCGACTCTATCCCGTGTTCAGTGCCCACAAATATCACTTCGGTTTCATTGTTCCGCCGTTTCAGTTCTTCGGCCAGGGCGAGTCCCGGAAAAAGATGGCCGCCTGTGCCGCCTCCTGCGATAATTACCTTCAACTGCGATATCCCCTTCGGGTATAAATGTTCCTTCTGGCCATTATCCGGGCCTTCCTGTTTTTGTCCGTCTGACCGGACACGGCCTCATCACCCTTCGATATTCTCAAAAGCATGCCGACGGCGGCCATATTCATGAGCAGCGCGGAACCGCCATAGCTTACAAAGGGAAGAGGGAGACCCTTGGTGGGAACAAGGCCCGTGACTACCGCGAAATTGATCAATGCCTGAAGAGAGACCATCAGTGTCAAACCATAGGCGAGATAGGACAAAAACCTGTCATTGGAACGTCCGGCGATGGATATCCCCCTGATGAATAAAATCACAAACAGGGCGATCAGCATGCATGCTCCTATCAGACCCAGTTCTTCGCCTACCAGGCAAAATATAAAGTCTGTATGCGATGCGGGCAGGAAGGAGAGTTTCTGCCTGGATTCTCCAAGACCCAGACCCGTGATACCGCCGCTTCCAAGGGCTATGAAGGCCTGAATGAGCTGAAAACCGCTTCCAAGCGGGTCTTGCCACGGGTCAATAAACGACATGACCCTGCGGAGACGATAGGGTTCCATAAGGAGTTTGACGATTATCGGCGCCGCCGGCAGAAGGACGTAAAGGAAAAAACGGAGCCTCACTCCGGCAGTGAAAAGCATGGCGAAGGTCAGGAAGGCGAGGCTCATGGTAGAGCCGAAATCCGGCTGCTTCAGAAAGACGAGTTGAAAGAGAACCATGACCGCCAGGGGCTTAAGAAAGTCGGTAAATTTGTCGGCGCTGAAGTCCTGGGCCGACATGTATTTTGCAAGAAAAATGACCATCGCGATTTTCACAAACTCGGAGGGCTGGAAAGTAGTCGGCCAGAGCCTTATCCATCTCCTTGCACCCCCTGCGGAAACTCCCACGTGCGGCACAAACACCAGTACGAGGAGCAGAAAGGAAAATATAATTGCCGGGACCGCCGCCTTCTTCAGGAAAGACGGCCTGATCTTATAGCACGTGAACATGGCCAGTCCGCCCAGCGCCATGGTGAAGAGATGTCTCTTAAAGTAATAAAACTCGGTGATATTCTTTCTGGCGAGCAGGGGAGTCACTACGGATGTGGAGCTGTAGATCATCAACGCACCGAAGAATACCAGCAATACCGAGACGACCATGAGCAGCCTGTCATAGGTCGGGACCATCTGAGTTCTGAGATCGGCAATGCGCTGGTCCGTCAACCCTTTAACCCCCCGACGATTTCTTTGAACTGTCTCCCTCTGTCCTCGAAGTCGAGGAACATGTCGAAACTCGCGCACGCTGGTGAAAGGAGCACTACATCTCCCCGCTTTGATTTTTTCCTCGCGATGCTCACGGCTTCCTCCAGATCTCCTGCGAATACTGTATCAGTCAGATCCCCCAGGGCGTCCTTTATTTTCCCGGCGGATTCTCCGATCAGTACTAACGTTTTCACTTTTTCCCGGACGGCGTCGCGTAGCACAGTGAAGTCCCCCGCCTTGTCGCGTCCGCCCGCAATGAGAACAAGGGGCTCGTCAAAGCTTTCAATCGATTTCAGGACGGCACCCACGTTTGTTCCTTTCGAGTCGTTGATATATTTGACACCGTCAAGCTCACGGACCGGCTCAAGTCTGTGTTCGAGTCCCCGGAATGTTCTCAGAGCTTCCCGGACCGCCCCGGCGGGACAATCTGCAAGGAGAGCCATGGCCGCAGCGGCCATGGCATTCTCCAGGTTGTGGACCCCTTTGATGGATAGTTTCCCCGAATCCATGAAGGCGCCGTCGAGGTGAGGGAGGTGGGGAAAATTGCAATAGAGCGCTCCATTTTTGCTGTATATTCCCTTTACTCTACGCGCCCGGCTGAAAAAAAAGACCGCCGGCATTGAATCATTATCGCCTTCGGATTCCGCATTCCGGGAATTGAAGCGGGACGCATAAAGCTTTTCGGTCTCCGCGTCATCGGCATTGAGGACCAGAAAATCGTTCCCCTGCTGGTTTTCGAAGATCCTTGCCTTCGCACCGGTGTAATCGGAGAGGGAATTATACCGGTCCATGTGGTCCGGGGTGATGTTGAGTATGGCTGCCACATGGGGTCTGAATTCTACTGTCGACTCCAACTGGAAACTCGATACCTCGGCAACCACAAAATCGGGCAACTTGTGCCCCGAACGTAAAAAGCTTGCACCGTTTTGCCTATCATGGAGGAATATTCTGTTGATTTCTTCAGTCAGGGCGTTGCCTATATTGCCTCCGAAGAGGGTCTGAAAGCCGCCTTTTTTTAACATAAGGTCGAGAAGAGTGGTCGTAGTGGACTTCCCGTTGCTGCCGGTTACGGCGATATACGGGACCCCGGATTCATTCAGGACCCTGAAAGCCAGTTCAAATTCTCCGATCACGGAAATGCCCTTCGATCTCGCCCGAACGATCTGCGGAATGGAGAGGGGAACACCTGGACTTACTACGATCAGATCCGATGATAGAAGCGCTCCGTCGGGATGGTGCCCAAGAGCAAGATCGATGCCGGACGTCAGTTTCTTCACTTCACCGGCGAGTGCGCTCTCGTTTCTGATATCCGTGACAGTAACGGAAGCGCCCCTTCCGGCCAGAAGATTCGCCGCTCCGACACCGCTTCGTGCAAGCCCTATGACAGTCACTTTCTTATTCTTTATCTCCATTATCTCCCTGCCGCTCTATGTCGGGCTTTCTCGTCTTGTTGCCGTATGAAAGATGCTTTGCAGTGGTCTTGTCGGCGATTTTTTTTGTATTGAGATCCGTGTCCATTGTCATTTTCGTCTGCTTCATCTTGGCAGCGGCATAAACGGCTTTCTTTTCCTCGCCGGGCGAAGCCACTATTACCCTTCCCGCACGGCCGGAAGAGACATTATCCGGCAGATGCTTCGTTCCGGCGGTATAAAGGACCCTTCGGGCCTTTGCCGGTGCTCCTCCTTTATGCGTGAAGTAGACAAAAGGTTCTTCTTCGGCCTTCATGACTCTTGATCCAAATTCCATTAAAATCTCTGCTTCCTTCCATAAAAATTCTCTGCTGGGTGCACCGAGGATAGCGACTATGATGGTATCGTTGCCGCGTTCCCCCGCGCAGACAAAGCAGTGTCTCGCCTTCCTCGTATAACCTGTTTTTCCTCCAAGGATATCTTCGTCGGACCAAAGAAGTTTGTTCGTGTTCCTGATGAACACTGTCTTTCCGGTTTGGGTGGACAGCTCGGTGATCCTGGTGCCGATGATTTCTTTCAGCAGGGGGTATCTCATCGCGTGTCTCATTATCCTCGCAAGATCGTATGCGGTAGTGTACTGGTTCTTACCGG
>JBECKU010000293.1:0-6720 GCA_040235385.1 Candidatus Sulfobium sp.
TGCAAGATCCGGATGAAATACTGGAAATCGTCGACGCCCGCGGAAATGTCCTCGGCTCGGCGCGGCGGCGAGAACTGCACGGCAATCCCGCTTTGATCCATCGTGTAGTTCATGTCCTTGTATTCGACGGGAACGGCCGTCTTCTTCTCCAGAAGAGGTCTCTCTTCAAAGATGTCGCGCCCGGGAAATGGGACACCTCCGTGGGGGGACATGTCAACCCCGGGGAGACGGGATTTGACGCAGCGCGCAGGGAGATGCGCGAAGAGCTGGGCATCGATGTGAACTCGCTGGATTATCTCTATGATTATCTTTATTCAAACCATACCGAATCAGAACTCGTCAGCACTTTTTCTTATCTTCATGAGGGTAAGTTGTCCGAAATCCCTTTCAGCCGCTCGGAGATAGACGAGGTCAGACTCTGGGATCTGAATGAGATAAAAGAACTCCTCGGCAGCGGTACGTTCAGCAGCCAGTTCGAACAGGAGTTCATGCAATACACACAAAACAAGAGGACCGGAAGGTTTTAGAGTTCTAACTCGCGTCATTCACAAATCCAGATCTTCGAACCGTAATCCAGGAGGGATATGGTCTCTGAGCGGGTTCTTTTGCCGACCTGCAGTAAATTTCTTTGTTAAAACAAAGAGGCAAAGACCTCAGAACGCAGTGAGAATGAGAGAAGAGACTATGTCCCTCCTTATACTCACGAAATTTCCTGAATAATTTGGACTAAACCCTCCTCCTGTCCGGTCCGTATATATATTTATGGATTTGCAGATTCAGCCGGACATCGAGTCTGTCATCGACGATCCATTTCGAAAGGAGGGATGGATCTATCTCTTCCAGGGAGGGAGAAAAGAGGACTTTGCACTTCTCACTCAGCTTATACCGGCGTATAAGGTCCTTTGACCATTCATAATCATACCGGTCGCAAATGACGAATTTCACCTCGTCGGAAGACTTCAGCCGGCCTAAATTCAGGAAATCCATTTCAGCAGCCATCCCGCTCCCGGGCGTCTTCACATCCAGGATAACCACCGAACGCCCGTCGATTCCGGACGTGCTCAAAGACCCGTTAGTCTCGATCATGACCTCGTACCCGTCATCTGCGAGAGCCTCGACCAGCGTGAGCAAGTCGCTCTTTTGCAGGAGCGGCTCTCCCCCCGTTATCTCAACCAATTTCAGTCCGACGAGTTTCACGTGGCTCAGGACATCATCGACGGACATGTCGATCCCTTCGGCATATGCATATTGAGTGTCGCAGTATGAGCACCTCAGGTTACAACCGGCCAGTCTAACAAAAGTGCAGGGAATACCGGCATAACTCGATTCACCCTGGATGCTCGAAAATATTTCACAAACTCTCATACGGCCCCATACTTTTGATTATTCACGCTTCCGCCCGCCTTATGTCTTTTTCCTTTAATGTAAGATAACCGGAAAATATTATCAACACCCCCCCGATGATCGATGCTTCTCGGGGGATCTCATTCAGCAGGACCATGCCTAAAAGGATTGCGCATACCGGTTCCAGGTATCCGAGTATGGCCGCCTTGTTCGCGTTCATGTGTCTCAACCCTCTGTAATACAGTACGGGAGCTGCAGTGGAGTGAAGAGTGCCCAGAAGTAAGAAGATCCGGAATGAATGAACGGGTATCTCTCCGACAAACGGTAACAACAGAACTACGATCACTCCATTCGTAAAAAAAGACAGCACGAGTGGATGAAAATTCCTCACAAAAGCTCTTGCGAAAATTATCAGAAGCGCATAGGCAAAACCTGAGATGAGACCAGAGACGATCCCCGTCATATGGTCTCCCTCAATGGAAAAGCCTTCCATCATGATCCAGAGACACAGAGAAGCTAGGGCGATCGCGACTACGATCAGTGGTGTAATTTTTTCTTTCAGGAAGAGAGAGGCCAGAAAAGCTACGATCACCGGGGCCGTATAATGGGTAAGTACCGCATTTGCGACTGTAGTGTGCTGAAATGCATAGAAGTAGGAGAATGTATTGACGAGCAGAGTAACACCGATTATAAGAGGATACTTAAGAGGCCTGCCGCTCCGCATTTCTTTTCCGAAATTACCGGCTGTCAGCACCGTGCCCTGTACAAACAGCGCAGTCAGACATGAATAAAAAATGAGAAGGTGCACAGGGATTCCGGACAATTTCACAACGACGCCATAGGAACTCCATATGAAAAGAGCGAGCAGAATGTTAACAGAAGCCATGGGACCACCGGGTTTCCGGATTATTTTCATGTTATATTTTCTTTAATTGCTTAATCTCTCCGCACATTGGATTATCGTCCGTTCATTATAGGTATCTGCATTTCCTTTTTCAAGGACATGTATCTGCTCCTGGAAGTATTCATGGCTGGACATTTTTTCAGGATGGGGTATCATTGGAATATGGCAAGAACTCTCGTCAGGGAAAAAATAGGCTTTGTCGTTCTTGCTCTATCAATTTTTACATGTTTTGCCTTTACAGACGGAAAAGACAGGGAGGAGAATAAAATGGCAGATATGAATATTTCGAGTCCGGCTTTTGAAAATAATGGGACCATACCTCAAAAACACACGTGCGACGGAAGCGACATTAGCCCGCCCCTTAAAATCGCCACCGTCCCGGGCGCTGCGAAGTCCATGGCCCTGATCGTCGATGACCCCGATGCTCCGGCCGGGATCTGGGTCCATTGGCTCGTCTGGAATATCGATCCCGGCATTTCGGAAATAATGGAGAATTCGATACCCCCGGGCGCCGTGCAGGGTTTGAACGATTTCAGGAAGAAGGACTATGGCGGGCCCTGCCCTCCGTCAGGCACTCACCGGTATTTCTTTAAGTTATATGCCCTCGACAAAATGCTCGACCTGAAAGCGGGGGCATCGAAGGCCGACCTGGAAAAAAAGATGGACGGGCATATTGTCGGACAGGCCGAATTAATCGGACTCTATAGCCGGAAATAGCTTCAGACAATCCGGATCAGCTCAGTCCGGTCTGATAACGGGCTCTCCGGTCTCATAAGGAAACCACCAGCATGGCAACATTGTTTGTCACTCCGGCTTGTACGGTCATCCTCTTCTCCTCGGCAAACCCGCCTGAGTGCGGGGTCGACTCACCGGGGCGAGAGTCTTTCCGAAGAAGGATTCCCGATTCTCCTCGGTGAATCCGGCGGGGCGGACAAGCGGGAATGACACCTTACTAATGAACCTGTTAGTAAGAGGGTCCTTTGACTAAAAACAAACAGTATAGAGATTTCACCACGGGAAACTTGTGGAAGAGCATCTGGAAGATCTCATGGCCTATGCTCCTCGTCATGGTCTCCTATTTTTTCGTGGGCTTCACAGATGTCTACGTTGCGGGTCTCATCGGCCCCGATGTGCAGGCCTCGGTCGGCTTTGTCAACCAGATCTATTATCTCATCATTATCATCGCGAACGCGCTCGGCGTCGGTACGCTTGCGATGGTCTCAAGGGCCATGGGTTCGGATCGCGGAGAGCGGGCTTTGGAAATCGCAAGGCAGTCACTCATTTTCAGCGTTCTGATAGCATTAACCCTTACCGGAACAGGCCTTATATTTTACAAGGATGTAATCGCGCTGGCAGGATTCCCCGAAAAGATCAGGACCATAGCCGAAGACTTTCTAAAGATATTCACCTTCTCGCTTGCCCCTTACTATATACTGATAATTTCCAACTCCATATTCAGGGCATCCGGGGAAGTAAAAAAGCCCCTTTTCACCATGTTTACGGTGAGCATCGTGAATATCGTCGGAGATTTTGTGCTTGTTTTCGGCATATCGCCCTTTCCGAAAATGGGATACGCAGGTATTGCCGTATCAACCGCTGCCTCGGTCACCGCGGGGATGTGCATCAATCTCTGGTTCCTGTCACGCGGCTTATGGAACTCGTTGTACACGGGGGCCTGGTCCGTCGTCGGCAAGACCATTTCCCAAATATTGAAGATCGGATGGCCGGCCGCACTCCTTCAGATCGCCTGGAACGCGGGTACGGTCGTTCTGTACAATATTCTCGGCCGTCTGGAGAATAACATCATTGCTCTGGCGGCTATCACGAACGGTCTCAGAATAGAGGCTGTCATCTATCTTCCTGCCTTCGCACTGAACATGGCCGCCTCGGTCCTGGTGGGACAAAACCTCGGTGCGGCGAACGCGGAGCGGGCCGAAAAGATCGGATGGAAAATGACTCAGGCAGGTGTGATGCTGATCAGCGCCATGGCACTCGTAATCTTCACCAGGGCCGAATATTTTGCCTCGCTTCTGGCGAAGAGTCACGACGTCCTCGAAGAAACGACCCGCTATCTGAGGATCAATATGTTTTCGGAGCCTTTCATGGCCATGAGCTCTATCCTCGGCGGGGGACTTCAGGGCGCTGGCGACACGAGAGGCGCGATGTGGGTGATAGTCATCTCGATGTGGATCATACGTCTGCCCCTTGCTTATCTTCTGGCGGTCACTCTCGATTATGGGGCGGTATCGGTCTGGATCGCAATGATAATCTCCATGATCTGCCAGGGACTGTTAATGACAGTGCGTTTTCGGAGAGGGCGATGGAAGATGCTTCAGGTGGAGTAGAACCGCTATGCTGAAACTCTTTAATTCCTACGGCAAGAGACTGGAAGAATTCCATTTTGCCCGGAGAGATACGGTAACCGTCTTCACCTGCGGACCGTCCGTCTACCAGAGGGCACATATCGGCAATTTCAGGACTTTCCTTTTCGAGGACGTGCTCGTTCGGTATTTGAAATACTGCGGGTACAAAGTGCGCCGCGGCATGACCATCACGGACATCGAGGACAAGGCTATCGAAGAGGCCGCGCGGCTGCGGACTTCCGTGAAAGACCTCACGGAGAAGAATATCGAACAGTTTGTCGGGGAGATGGACATTCTAAGGATGAAAGCGCCCGACTACATGCCCAGAGCTTCACAGTATGTCGAGGAAGCGGTCGGTATCATTTCAGAGCTCCTTGACCGGGAGATTGCATACCGGCACAGGGACAATGTATATTTCGACGTCCTGAAATTTCCCAGATTCGGAGAACTCTACGGACTTGACATGACAAAATGGCCGACGAAGAAAAAACGGTTCCATAAGGACACCTACCCTGGAATGCGTTGGAACCGGGGAGATTTTATCTTGTGGCACGGTCATAAGGACGGAGATAAGAATTATTGGGAGACCCGGATCGGAAAGGGGAGACCTGCCTGGAATATCCAGGACCCGGCTATGCTGACAGATTTCACCCGGAGCACTCTCTCCTTTTATTGCGGGGGCACCGACAACCTGGTGAGACATCATGATTATACTCTTGCGATCATGGAATCGATAAGACATTATCCCGTGGCAGGATTCTGGCTTCATTGCCAGCACCTTCTCATCGACCGGCGGAAAATGTCGAAGAGCCTGGGGAATATTTTTTACACGGACACGCTGATGAAGAAGGGGTTCGGCATAGACGAAATCAGGTTTCTGCTGATCTACGGTCACTACAGAAAGAAGCTGAATTATTCCGAAGCGGCGATGAGGAGCACCGCTCAAATGTTGAGAATGTTCAAGACCGCCGTGGCAGAAATGAAAAAGCGCGCTTCCAATTCCGCAGTACGCAAGGGGAAAATATCACGTAAGATCGAGCGGCTCTTCCGGGAGAAAATGGACGACGACCTGAACGTCAGGGATGCCTTCGATGCAGTGGATTCCGAAGTGCGAAAAATAGATGTAAGTAAGCTGAACGCCGGCGAAGCAGCAGGGATAATAAAATCCCTCAGAGATATCGATCAGGTTCTTCAGGTGATTTTTTGATGAGGCCCCTGCTTTTCTTTGCGTTCTCTGCGGATTTGCGTGAACATTTGTCGTTTTTCGGTATAATACATCCAATTGCAATTCCGTCTCGTTCCCGATTAGAATTCACTTATGATTCTCGTTCATCCCCCTGTTGCAAAGCCCTCCGAGCCGCCGGCCGGAATCGCGCGGCTTTGCGGTGCCATGCGGAAGGCAGGAAGAAAATGTGTGATGCTCGACGCCAATATAGAGGGGCTTTTGTTTCTCCTTGAACGAACTCCTGCGTCATCCGATACGTGGACAAAAAGGTCCGTGCGCAACCTTCCTCGCAATCTTACGGCCCTGAGAGATAAGCGGACCTATTCAAGCCTCGCCCGTTACAGCCGGGCAGTCAGGGATGTAAACAGGGTGCTTGAAGCATCCGGAGCCCGAAGCGGAACGATAGCCGGTCTGTCGAACTTCGAGCACCGGGGCCTGTCCCCGCTGCGGAGTCGCGACCTCATTGAAGCAGCGGAGACACCCGAACGAAACCCTTTTTATCACTACTTCAGCAAACGGCTCCTTGCTCTTGCGGCTGACGAGCGTCCTTCCCTCATCGGGCTTTCACTCAATTATTTGAGCCAGGCTATTACCGCCTTTGCGATGATCGGCTTCATCAGGCGTGAGCTGCCGGGGCTCCGGATCGTTCTCGGGGGCGGCCTTGTTACATCGTGGCTGCGCCGACCGGGTTGGAGAAATCCTTTTCAGGGCCTCATAGATGAGCTTGTGGCGGGACCCGGAGAAGTACCTCTGCTGGGGATACTCGGCTATGAGAACCCGGCCGGACGGTATTTCTGTCCCGATTACGCTTCTATCGCTCCCTTCGATTATCTCTCCCCTGGTTTCATCCTTCCCTACAGCGCCTCCTCAGGATGATATTGGAA
>JBECKU010000304.1:0-15023 GCA_040235385.1 Candidatus Sulfobium sp.
TCTCAACGACGCGATAGAAGTTGATGTGGATGCCGTATCAGACGGGCAGGACGTGATTATAGGCGGTGTTATGGAGCATATCGAGGAAGCAGGCATTCACTCAGGCGATTCCGCCTGCTCCCTTCCACCATATTCGCTGAGCAGCGAGGTCACCGGGGAGATAAAAAGACAGGCGAAAGCGCTTGCAAAAGAACTCGGGGTAATAGGCCTCATGAACGTTCAGTTCGCCGTGAAAAAGGACGAAATTTACATTCTCGAAGTGAACCCCAGGGCGTCGAGGACGGTCCCTTTCGTGAGCAAGGCGACAGGGGTCCCGCTTGCGAAAGTCGCGGCCAAGGTTATGGCCGGGAAGACACTGCGTGAGCTCGGTCTCACCGAAGAAAAGGAGATCAGCCACATAGCGGTAAAAGAGGCTGTCTTCCCCTTCGACAAGTTCCCTGGCGTGGATACGATACTCGGACCGGAGATGAAATCAACCGGGGAAGTCATGGGTATCGACGAAGACTTCGGCCGTGCCTACGCAAAGGCCCAGGTGGCCGTCCGCAATATGGTCCCTCTTACGGGGAAGATAGTGATAAGCATAAGGGACGAAGACAAGCCGGGGATCTGCAATATCGTGGAGAGGCTCTATGCAGCAGGATTCTCGGTGGTCGCGACCCGGGGTACCGCCGCCTTCATAAGTGAAAAGGGCGGAATTGACGTGGAAGTGATCAATAAAGTCGCCGAAGGCAGACCTCACATTGTCGACCTGATAAAGAACAAGGAAATCGTATTCGTTATCAATACGGTGAGCGGTGCACAGGCACAAAAAGATTCCTTCTCCATACGCCGGAGTGCGCTCCAATATGGAGTGTCCTATACAACGACAGTGGCCGGGGCGAGGGCCGTCGTCAACGCCATCGAGGCCCTGAAGAAGAAGAAAATAAGCATCAAGTCGGTCCAGGAGTATCACAAAAAAGCGTAGGGGGCAATTCATGAATTGCCCCTGCAGGTGCGGTGCAGGCACCGGTAGATTTTGTGAGCGGTCCTGTTGCAAAGGACTACGTTTTGCGCTATCTTTTTTGTAGCCTGCGGTTGTCGTCGATACTCACTTCCCAGGGAGTCAGAATGAGCAACATCGACCCAAAACTTCCGGTTGTCCAGAACGCCCCCATCGAGGGAAAGGTGGTACTGGTGCGTTTCGACCACAACGTGGTCAAAAACGGGCAGATCAGGGACCCTTATCGGATCGACCGGACGCTGGGGACACTGTATAACATTGTGGAAAGGGGAGGCAGGCCGATCCTCATGACCCACATAGGCCGGCCGAAGAACAAGAAAACCGGCGAGATCCAGTGCCGGGATGAAGATTCAGTAAGACCCATCGTAGAATATCTGGAGCGCAAACTCCACATCAAATTTCATATCCCCGAGTTCAATATAATGCCCGGCAAGGGGATTACCGGCATAGACACCTCTATCAATCACGCTATCAGGGCTTTGAAAGAGAGAAAGATAGGCGGGATATATCTTCCCAACACCCGCTGGTTCCATGCCGAGGAAGCTGAAGCAGGCGGCGAGCTTCGGGAAAAATTCGCTCACCAACTGGCTGGGCTTGCCGATATTTTTGTCAACGACGCCTTCGGTTCCTGGCAGGCCCATGCGTCGACATGTGACATCACGAAGTACCTCCCGTCCTATGCAGGGTTTCTTATGCAGGAAGAGATCCTGAACCTGGATTACGTTCTCAACCCCGGCAGGCCTTTCACCGCAGTCGTCGCGGGCTCGAAATACGATACAAAAATAGGTCCGCTCTATGCCATATACGGAAAGGCAGACCGGTTGATCCTCGGAGGCGTTATCTATAACACTTTTCTCTGCGCCAAATATGGCGTAGGTATGGCCGGTGTATCCAAAAAGGATATAGAGGCGGCCAAAGAATTGGTGGCAATGGACGAAAACGAAAAAAAGATTGTGGAGCTCCCCTATGTCGTCGAGTCCGATATCCTAGAAGGAAAGGTGGAAGGAAAGTACCGCACGCTTGCGCTGAAAGATTTCAGGCGAGGGAACAGCTATGGTTATATACTCGATATCGATCAGGAATCTTTTTCCGATAAGACAGTGCTCGATGCCATCCTGCATTCGAGCACGATATTCGTGAATGCGGTAATGGGGCTCACTCCTCACTTTTATTCGGGCTCCCAGGCTCTCGATGAGACGATTGACAGAAATTCGCATGCAAAAAAGCTTTATGGCGGCGGTGATACTCTCCAGGAGTTCAAGGACCTTTGTCCGGGGCTGTATCTCTCTGTTCTCGACAACGCGCAGTATTATTTTTTTACGGGAGGGGGTACGGTGCTTACCGCGATCGAGCAGGGGAGTCCCTACGGTCTGAAACCCATTCATGCGCTCATGGAAAACGGTGGAACTGCAGTGCCTTAGTGACAGTGATCCGAAAAATGCAGATATTGCTCAAAAATTTATTTAACTCGATAATATCTTCAGATTATTTTTCAGCGCAGCGGGGATAAATATATGCAGCATATAGTTCGATGAAGGTAGATTAAGGTATCGAAAAATAGATTTATTCACAACATCGGCATTCTTCTATTGCATTTTATCGTCAATCCGGGTCTTATGATCTTCTGCATTTCGTGGGGCTCTCTGCGAGCGGGCCGGATATGCATTTTGTTTTGAATTAGCCGGGGGATTCAGCTATTATGTCCCAGGTATTGATGCGGGAACTGTATTTCGATATATTATCGACGAAAGGAGAGCTTTATGGGATCAGTGAAGAAAATAGGCATTATAACGAGCGGCGGGGACTGCGGAGGACTGAATGCGGTGATCAAGGGCGTTGCGAGGCAGGCGCATGTCCTGGGCATCGAATCCGTCATAATACCGAACGGTTATGCCGGCTTGTATAACCTGGTTGAGATGGAAGGGGTCGTCCTTCTGACCCATGAGAGGACGGAACTGATCGAGGCCTCACTTGCCGGTTCTGAGGCCGGTCACTCCCGAGTCAAGATCAAGAAGATCGATGACTCTCAGAAATACGAGAGGATAAAAAGCGGTCTGAAAAAATTCAATATCGACGCCTTGATCATAAGCGGAGGAGACGATACCGGGAGTGTGGTCGTGGACCTTGCTGCGCAGGGAATACCGTGTGTCCATGTCCCGAAGACTATGGATCTGGACCTCCAGCCATACAGCGTCGGAGGTGATTCCGCGGTCAACAGGATAGCGAGCTTTGCCAGGGACCTCAAGACAACCGGGTTGAGTCATAACCGGGTTCTGGTGATGGAGGTCTTCGGGAGGTATGTGGGACATACGGCTTTTCGCGGAGGAGTTGCCGCCGAAGCCGACAGTATCCTGATACCCGAAATCCCGGTTGATTTCGATATCGTCTATCGGCATGTGAAAGAAGTTTTCTTCCAAAGGGTTGTCAGGAGCGATGTTAAAAAGGGGACCTATTCCATTGTGGTGGCCGAGGGGATCAAGACGGCAAGCGGCGAATTGCTGTACGACGAGTCTGCGGGCGTGGATGCTTTCGGACACAAGAAGCTGGCGGGCGCAGGAAAATACGTAAGGCAGCAGCTTGAAAAGAGGCTCAAGGCTGACCCCGATGTCGAGGAGTTTATGAAAAAAACCTGTATGTTCGTGCCCGGCGTTTACGTGATACCGGAGGTGAGGGAAGTGACTCCCGGTCATCTTGTCAGGTCCGGGGCATCATCTGCATTCGATGTGAATTTCGGTTACAAGGCCGGAGCGGCCTCTGTTTTCCTGTTGCTTGAAGGCAAGACTGGAAATACGGTCGTCGGCCTTGAAGGAAAAAATATCCGTTATCTGCCGACTTCCGAAGCTATCAAGAGGAGAGAGGTCGATATGAGGGAGGTGGCCCTATTCGAAAGTCTCGGGATCTGTTTCGGAAGAAAGCCCGAGAAGTTCGAGCATGAATTCTCTGAGGTAAAGGGAGAAATAGAGCGACTGTTTTAGAGAGTTGGCTTAAACGGCTGGAATTATCAAAAACTCAGGATAAGTTTTTATTGGCTTCACTTTTGGCAATAACCCTTCGTCGTGAAGACAAAAAAAATTAGGCCCTCTGGCGAGGGCCTTTATCCTGAGGGCTGGGGATCGGGGATAACCCTCAGGAATCCCATGCGAGCTGGAGGGTAGAATGCCCGCATAGGTAGTTATATTATATAAACAAACTTATATTTGCATCAAGCGCAAAATCCAGAAATTCCGCGGCTCCTGCTACGACTACTCCGTCTACCAGATCTCCTTTTTTGACATTGGTCATTTCGAGTGTCGGAGTGCACGCAATCAGCTTCACGTCCATCTCCTTGCACGCGTCGACGAGCTCCGGTACCGAAGGCCAGTTGATCTTCTTGATCATTCCGTTCATCATTGTGGTCGCCATGGCCGTCATGCCGGGCAGCATCCCCAGGATATTCGGAAACGGCACCGGTGAAGGCATCGCAGGGTTTGCGATAGGAGCGACCTTGAGGGACTTGTATTTATTCTTATTGATTATGTCTACCCCGTAGAGCGTAAAGAATATCTGCACCTCCACATCCATTGCAGCGGCGGTAGAGGCAAGGATGAGGGGGGGATACGCCATGTCGAGAGTGCCTTTGCTTGCGACGATTGCCATCTTTTTCTTTGTTTCTTCTGCCATCGTAATCTCCTTTTGATGCGGTTAATGGGTATTTATCTTAAACGCGCTAAGAGCGCGGACATTTTTTTCATTCTAGTTCTGCTTGCAGACAAAAGCAACTTGTTATCCAAACCGGTTCTCATGCTTTATTCTGCGATGGTGTTCCTTCTTAAAAACTGACTATTCAATTACGAGCAGAAAATTTTCCTCCTACCCTCCTGCAGCAGATCTTCGCGAAGGATCGCTCCGACTTTGTTAAAAAAGGAAAAGAATATATCCTTCACGCACACGATGTTATTATAAATTCCTCGCCTGTTATTGTCAATTAATTCATAAACAATGCAAGCAAGGGTGCCGCAAAAGGTAAGGCGAGTTTTTTTGATATACTTCCAGAAAGAAAAAGAGGTCTTACTTCGTGAAAAACCTTGAAATTTCAGATATCTTCAAAAAGATGGCCGATCTTCTCGAGATCCGGGGAGGAAATCCCTTCAGGATAAGGGCTTACAGAAAGGCCGCTTATAAAATCGGCTCTCTTGGAAGAGACATATCCGGGTTGACCAGGGAGGAACTCGTGAAAATTCCCGGTATCGGCAGCGACCTGGCAGGGAAGATCGGGGAATATCTTGGAACGGGCCGTGTAGAGGCTTATGAGAAAATGAAGCTTGAACATCCGGAAGACCTTGTTTCTCTTATATATATCCCCGGGGTCGGGCCGAAGACGGCGGGCATGATCTACGAAAAATATGGAGTCACCGACATCAAGGGGCTTGAAAGGCTCGTACGAGAGCACAAGCTAGCTTCACTCCCCGGGATAAGAAAAAAGACCGAAGAGAACATCCTTAAAGGCATCGAGATGATCAAGAGGAATTCGATGAGGCACCCCCTGGGGAGGGTTCTCCCTGTCGCGCAGGAGATCGTCCTTTTTTTATCCGTGAACGCCCCCGTGGAGAAGATCGAAATAGCGGGAAGCATCCGGAGGTGGAAGGAGACCATAAACGATATCGACATAGTTGCCGCTTCAAAGGACCAGGGCGCCGTTATGAAAGTCTTTACCCATATGCCCGATATAAAAGACGTGCTCATGAAAGGACCGACGAAGTCGAGTGTCGTGAGGAAGGAAGGAATCAGGGTCGATCTCAGGGTGGTTGAAGAAGAGAGTTATGGTTCATCTCTGGCCTATTTTACGGGAAGCAAAGAGCATAACATCAGGCTGCGTAAGCTGGCTGCCGAAGCCGGCATGGAAATAAATGAATACGGCATTTTCAGGGGAGAAGACGGCATAAAGCTGGGAGGACGTGAAGAAGAGGACATATACGATATCCTGGGGCTGCAATATGTTCCGCCTGAGCTGCGCGAGGATACGGGAGAGATCGAAGCCGCGATGAAGAACTCCCTTCCCGTCCTTCTCGATATCGCCGATGTCAAAGGAGACCTACATATTCACAGCAACTGGAGCGACGGCATGTTGGACCTCGAAGAGATTGTGAAGGAATCGAAGGAAAGGGGCTACGGATATGCCGCGGTGACGGACCATTCAAAAGGCCTTCATGTTGCGCGGGGGCTGACCGAAGAGAGACTGATCGCACAGATACGCGCTATAGATGTAATGAACAACAGGCTGAGAGATTTCAGACTCCTCTCAGGGGTTGAGGCAAATATCCGAACCGACGGCAGCCTCGATGTCGCAGAAGACATCCTGAAGAGAATGGACGTCGTCATCGCGTCTGTTCATTCAGGCTTTAAGCAGACGATGGAGCGGATGACCGGAAGGATACTCACCGCAATGAAAAACCCTTATGTTTCGATCATCGCCCATCCGACTGGAAGACTTCTCGGTGAAAGGGAGAGTTACGAGGTCGATATGAAAGAGATCCTCAGAGCCGCCGGCGATACAGGGACTTCCCTGGAAATAAATTCATATCCGTTGAGGCTCGACCTTGCGGAACCCTATATACGCACCGCAAAATCCCTCGGGGTTCCCATAGTCATCAATACGGACGCTCATAACGCCGGTCATTTCGACAACATGATCTTCGGGGTTTCGGCGGCAAGGAGAGGGTGGCTGGAAAAGCACGATGTGCTTAATACACTCGATTGCACGCAACTCCTCAAGAGACTGAAGAAAGGTTGACCGATAGTATGATCCCGCTCAGCCTGTACTTATCCCGTATTTTTTCAGTTTCAGGTAAAGGGTCTTCCTGTCAATGCCGAGGATCTGGCTGGCCTTCGATTGATTGCCGCCGGCTTCGTCTAGGATCCTAACAATATGCTCTTTTTCCATCTCTTCGAGCGAGGATGAGGAAGAATTCTTCTCCTCCATATCCACGATACGCGGTATGGATATATCTTCCGGTCCGAGATTTGCATTATCGCAGAGGATCGTTGCCCTTTCTATGACATTTTCAAGCTCGCGGACATTGCCGGGCCAGGAGTAATTGTTCAGCATCTCTATCGCCTCAGGTCTGAAACCCGCGATATCTTTTGATAACTTTCTGCGGTATTTATCGAGGAAATGCGTCGCAAGTTCAGGGATATCCTCTCTCCTTTCCCTGAGGGGAGGGATCGCGATGTTGATGACGTTCAACCTGTAGTAAAGGTCTTCCCGGAACACCCCTTCCCTGACGAGATCGAACAAGTCTTTGTTCGTCGCCGCGAGCATCCGGACGTCGACCTTGAGCGGCCTGTTGCTGCCGACCCGCCTGAACTCCCCTGAATCGAGAAACCTCAGCAGCTTAGCCTGCAGGGCAAGGGGCATCTCCGCGATCTCGTCGAGAAAAAGAGTCCCTTTGTCGGCAACTTCGACAATGCCGTGTTTCGTCTGGTATGCGTTCGTGAACGCGCCTTTTTCGTGGCCGAATATCTCGGACTCTATAAGGTTTTCAGACAGAGTAGCACAGTTCACGGCGATGAAAGGGAAGTCCCTGCGTCTGCTGTAATGCCATATCGTATTTGCTACCAGTTCCTTGCCGGTACCGCTTTCCCCCTGGATAAAAACGGGCGAATCGGTTGGCGCGATCTTCCTGATGAGCGAGAGGATCTCCCGAATCTGGGCGCTCCCGCCGATTAATTCGAAAGAGGCTTTTTCCCTCACCAGCTCCTGCTGCAGCAGCCTGCTCTTTACACTGAGTTTGCCATATTCATAAGCTCTGTTGATGATGATGACAAGTTCATCGAGCTTGTATGGCTTCGTAAGGTAATCGTATGCGCCGTTTTTCATCGCCTCGACGGCGGTCTCCACCGTTGCCTTGCCCGTCAGGACGATTATTGCCGGGGATTCGGGGTCTCTTTTCATTTTTTTCATGAGCGAAATCCCGTCGATTCCCGGCATGACTATGTCAAGGAGGATTACATCGAAAGGGTTGTCCTCCATAAGTGTGAGGGCCGTTTTGCCGTCCGGGGCCGCCTCCACCGAAAAACCTTTTCTTGCGAGTTCCTTTTTTAGGAGCCTGCGCAGGGGCTCTTCGTCGTCAACTACAAGGATTTTTATCTCTTGCATTCGCAGGAAGCCTTATGATGAAGGTGGTCCCGTTGTTTTCTTCACTCTCCACATCTATACTCCCCCCGTGCTCTTCGACTATACGGTGGCAAATAGCCAGCCCGAGCCCTGTGCCGTCGCCGACGGGCTTGGTCGTGAAGAAGGGATTGAAAACCTTATCGATGATGTCGCCCGGAATCCCGGTACCGGAATCCCTGATGATGACCTTGATCCTCTCCGTGTCGACCTCCTTCCCGCCGGCATCGAAATCCGTATCCGTCACAATGACTATGTTTCCGCCTTCCGGGGTGAAATAGAGGGAGTTAATTATGATATTCATAAAAAGCTGTCTCAGACTGCCGGGGTCGGCGCATATCTTGGGCAGGTCTCTGTTTAACCGGAACTCGATATTATGACTGAGACGCTTCGCCCTATGGTTTACCAGCAGTATCACTTCCTTGATCAATTCGTTGATGTCGATCTCGCGGAATGTCCCGCCTGAAGGTCTCGCGAAATCGAGGAGGCTTTTGAGGATACCCTTACACCGGAATATCTCATTATGGATGGTGTCCAGATATTCGGGGAAATCCTCGAACTCCTTCAAGTCCAGGAGTGATCTGTCCTTCGCCCTGTCGATAAGCGCTTCAGAATAGCCTGCTATGATCCCCAGGGGATTATTTATCTCGTGGGCGATACCCGCAACGAGGGTTCCCAGAGATGCCAATCTCTCAGAGCGGATAAGCTGCTGTTCGAGCCTTTTCTGAGAGGTGACATCCTTCAGGTAGTGGACTATCGCATAGAGTCGACCGTCGTCGTCAATCAAGGGGTAAGCCCAGAAATGATAGATATTACCGCCTCCCCCTCTGAGTTCCCTGAAAGACGGCCTTTTATTCGTCATTGTGTCCTCGCAGAGGCAGCACGCCGCTCGGATGTCCAGGACCTCGAGAATCTCATCGCACCGCCTGCCGACCATTTCCGCAGCCGGAAAGCCGGTCTTGGACAGGAGCGTTTCATTGGCACGGATCACTCGCTGTTGCCCGTCCTCGATCCAGACCATGTCGGTGATCGCATCGAAGGTTTTTTCCCATTCTTTCTTTTCTCTGGATATTTCTTCGAAGAGCAGGGCGTTTTCCAATGCTATAGAGATGTGCTTCGCAGCCGGAAGCAGGATTTGCAGATCCTGCTCGGAGTATTTTGACGGTTCGGTGCTGTCGAGGTTGAAGACCCCAAGTATCCTGTCATGGTAAAGGGGGATGCTGATAGTGGACCGTATACCTTCGTTGAAAAGTCTTTTATCGAGAGAAAACTTTACGCTGTTAAGGTCGTAGTTGATCCACGGCCTGTTGTTGCGGACGACCCAGCCCGCACTCGTTCCTTCTATCGGCGCCTTCACGCCTTTTTTCAGAACGGTCTTCATATTCGTATCCAGAGCGAAGATGAGAAGAGAGTCCTCCTTCTCGTTGTAAAGGAGAAGACTCGCCCTGTCGTACCCGATAAGCTTTTTTATCTCGGATGCCATTATCCTGAAAATCGTGCCTATGCTCAGGCTGGAATTGATCAAACCGCCGAGTTCGCTGGTTAGTTCGATCTGGCTCATTTTTTCCTGAAGCTGTCCGATCAGTTTAGCGTTCTCTATAGCCACAGCAAGTTGCCCTCCGATATTGGACAGGAGCTGGATATCCATGGCCGAGAAATAATCAAACTTCCGGCTCGCCACACCGAGCACACCGAGGACGTTTCCCCTGGATAAGACAGGCACGCCGGCCATGCTCTCCCTCTTGGTTTCCCTTTCACGGACACGCGGGTCGAGAGAGGCGTTTTTAACCACAAGGGGCCGGCCGGAGGCGAAGACCTTCCCATTAAAGGACTCTCCCGGCTTCAGTCTCCTCAGAGACTCCCGGCCGCCGTCGAGCCCTTTCTGGGCTTTCAGAAAAATCTCCCCCGTCTTATCATCGGCGAGATAGAGCCACGCGGCATCCGCATCCATAGTGGTATACAGCATCTCTATGGTTTCCTGAATGATGGACCCGGTATCCATATGGCTGGACAATATCCTGGCAAAGGTATTGAATACAGCGAGTTCCTTTGTCCTCTGTGAAGCTCTTCTGACGAGCCTTTTGCGCTCCGAGACGTCCTGTACCACCGCCAGAGTCCGGTCCCCCGTTTCCTGGCGGATAAAAGATATATGGGCACTGAAAGAATCTCCGTTCTTTTTTCTGCAGACCGCTTCGCAACTGCCGCAGAAAGACCTCGAATTTTCTTCAACGGGGACCGATGGGTCCTCGATATTCTTCTCCAGCACATCTCTACTCCGCGAAAGAATGATTGAAACATCCCTTCCTTCAATATCGGCGTGCGCGTATTGAAAAGTATTCTCTGCGGCAGAATTGACAGACAGGATCTTTCCGTCAGCATTCAACATCAGGGCAGGTATGTCGATACAGTCCAGCGTCTCCATGACGCGATCAGAATGCTTGTTTATCAGCAGGCCCATAGTTATATTATAGTTACATCGTATACTTATGTTGCAAACTTCCTGAGCGGCTTATCATCAAATTTCAGTTTCGAGATAGGTTCTAATAAAAATCCTGCGGTTTGGGTTAAACTTATTTGTGGCATTTACCGGACCCTCTGAACAACTGATGCTTCCTTTTGTTCGTGATGATAGATCGCTTGCAGAATATTTGGGAAAAGTCTCCGGCAAACGTATATCGTTGACGATTACGGAGAATTCTTCGAGCATGGTCTCCATGCGGAAAACCGGTTCTTTGCTGCTGGTGAGGCTTCACCGCATGTTCCTTTCGGCGGACGAGGAAGTCCTCGATGAAATCGCCCTCTTTATCAAGGGAAGAAAGGGGAGGACGCCTTCTGTCAGTCGTTTTATCCGGGAGAATGGCGATATGATCAGGAGGAGCTCTCCGAGGAGATCGCATGTCGTTACTCAGGGCAGATGGCACGACCTGCGGAATATTCATGAAACAGTCAACGAGGCCTATTTCCACGGCAGGATAAACGCGGCAGTCACATGGGTAACGGGAAAAGAGAAGTATGCTGTCAGAAAAAGGACTTTGGGAAGTTACAGTTCCCGTACTAATATCATACGAATAAACCGCTGCCTGGACAAGAAGACCGTTCCCCGTTATTTTTTGGAGTTCGTTGTCTACCATGAAATGCTCCATGCAGATATGGGGATGAAAAAAATCAACGGCAGGCGCACCATCCATTCAAAAGAATTCAGGGACAGGGAGCGGCTCTTCAGAGACTATCAGAGGGCCGTTGAGTGGGAGAAAAAAGGGATTTAACGGACATTTCGAGGGACATCCGTCATAAGCCTGGACAACCTGTTTTAAGACGTGAGAGGATGCCTTCTTTCTTTCTTTTGCGGTTTGGAATTTAACCGGTTATGCAGGTATTATAGGTACGATATGCGACAGAACTTGAAACCATTGGTAGAAATCTATGCTGACGGAGCCTGTAGCGGGAATCCCGGCGTAGGGGGATTCGGCGCAATCCTGAAATCAGGGGAAAAGGTAAAGGAGTTATCGGGCTGCGAACCGATGACTACCAACAACAGGATGGAACTTCTCGGCGTTATAACGGCGCTGGAAGCACTGAAAAAACCTTGCAGCGTCCGGGTGACGACGGATTCCACGTATGTAGTGAAGGGCATGACTGAATGGATAAAAGGATGGAAGAAGAATGGGTGGCGTAACTCTCAGAAAGCGGAGGTGCGCAACAGGGACCTGTGGGAGCGGCTTCTTAAAGCGACGGAACGTCACGAAATTATTTGGCAGTGGATTAAGGGGCATAACGGGCATCCGGAGAATGAGAGATGTGATCTTCTAGCCAGGCAGGAGATTAAAAAATGCAGACAGAATTCTGAAGAAGTAAAGGGTCACGGATGACAAAGCCGGAGCTTCTGGCACCCTCTGGTGATTTCGAAAAAATGAAGACCGCGATCCACTATGGCGCCGACGCGGTATATCTCGGCGATTCGAGATTCAGTCTGAGGGGAAAGGCGGGCAACTTCGGCGTTTCCGGATTGCGGCATGCTGTCTCCTATGCCCATGGACGCGGGGTGAAGGCGTATGTGACTGTCAATATCATCCCCCATAACAGGGACCTGGAAGCGCTTGACGAACATATCGGAGTTCTTAAAGAGATCGGACCCGATGCGGTAATCCTGTCCGATCCCGGTCTTTTTGTCGCTTTGAGGGAAAAGGCCCCCGAAATCGATATCCATGTGAGCACCCAGGCAAATATCACCAATGTGCGTGCTGCGAAATTCTGGGAAGATCTGGGGGCGAAAAGACTTGTGCTTTCCAGGGAACTTTCCATTCGTGAACTCGGGGAGATACGGCAAGGCACGAGGCTGGAACTCGAGGTCTTTGTCCATGGCTCGATCTGCATTTCTTATTCGGGACGGTGTTACATCAGCAGCTTTCTCGCGTCACGTGGGGCCAATTCAGGGGAATGCACCAATTCCTGCCGTTGGAATTATACATTGATGGAGGAGAAAAGACCGGGTGAATATTTCCCCGTATTCGAGGACGACAGGGGCACATATATGATGAGTTCAAAGGACCTGTGCCTCATCGATTACCTGCCCCTCCTGAGGGACGCCGGAATAGACAGCTTCAAAATAGAAGGCAGAATGAAGGGGATCAATTATGTCGCGGGAGTGGTGAAGGTCTATCGTGAGGCCATCGATGAGATGGATTCAGGGCGATCTCGTTACCCCGATCAGCCGAGATGGCATAGGGAACTCTCGATGTTCAGCAGCCGGGGTTATACCACGGGGATGCTTTTCGGAAAGCAGCCCGACAGCGATTATAATTTCGATGAGGAGAGCTACAGGATGAGCCGCGAGCTTGCGGGCATCATCCATGAAGTGAAGGATGGGATCGCCAGGGTCGGTCTCAGGAATACGCTGGAGGCATGCGATGAAATAGAATTTTTATCGCCGGGGCTTGAGGAAAAAAAATTTCCGGCGGGCACGATGAAGGACCAAACCGGCATTGAAATATTCTCGGCGAGGAATGAAGACGTTGTTTTCCTGAGAGTTCCCGATGGCGTGAGAGAAAACGATCTGATCAGGAGAAGCAAGAAATTTCATACCGGAAAAGGACGGAGGCTTTCCGTCGGAAAGGGGAAGCGGTGCTGAGCAAATTTTTTCTTTTTTATGTCTTTGCCTGGCTTCTGGGAAATCCCCTCCTTGCACTTCTTCTCCTGTTCCTGATCTATTATGCCGTTGACAGGACTTTTCTCGGTTTTCTCCCCGATCCATTCAGGGCTTTCAAAAAGTCGGGGAGGATACGGGAACTTCAGAAAACAGTTTCGATTAATCCCCACGACGCGAGATCCTTGAAAGAGCTCGGCATTTTTATGGTGGAAAAGAAGGATTATGGGAAGGCACTCGAATATTTCGAGCGCGCCGCCCCGAAACTGGCCGACGATCCCGAGTTCAACTATTACTATGGGATATCGATGGCCCGGACCGGCGATATGGAGGGGGGAAGAAAACTCGTGGACAAAGCACTGGAAGTCTCTCCCGGACTCAAATACGGAGAGCCTTATCTTATGATGGCGGAGGCGTATATCGATTCGGAAGACTACCGGAACGCACTTCCTCTCCTCAAACGATTTGAGGAGATCCATTCATCCAGTTCCCGGGGGTTCTATCAGCTCGGGTTCGTACAAATGAAGCTCGATATGAGGAAAGAAGGCATGGACTCTTTGAAAAGGGCTGTTGCGGCATTCAAGTCTTCGCCCCCTTTCAAGCGCAAGCTGGACCGGCGGTGGGCCTGGAAGGCAAGGACACTGCTAAAAAAAGGGCTTTGAGCCGTTCCGGACAGATATTCAGAAGGCGGCCGGGGCATAGCTTTTTTGCGCGATAAACCTTATAATGTTTGTGACGGAATAATGGTTGTGCGAAATCAGAAAATGGATGGCAGCGGGGAGTTGGTCGGTTGTCCTGTTTGCGGCAATTACATCGGAAAGGGCGAGGGCTTTACATGTCCGCGTTGTAAACGGAAGTCTCTCTGCCGAAGCCACAGGGTTCCGGGAAGTCGGGAGTGTACGAGCTGCGTTTTCGAGATAAAGGCGAGGGAACTCGGAAGCGTGAGAGAAGAGGTTAAGAGTATTAGAAGTTTTTTGCGGCTTAGCCAGTTTCTGTTCCTCGTTTTTGCCATATTGTTTATCACCGTAAAAACAGACGTCGCTGAAAGTGTGGAGTTCCTGCAGTACAGTTTCATCACAGACAATATCTATTATCTGGGCGGATTGGCTGTAATCGGTTTCCTGGTTTCTTATATCGTTCTTTACAGCCGCAAACGGAAGATCAGTGAACTGGAAGCGCAGCTCACCGATTTCAGAAGAACATCGACGAGAGTCAAATGAATATCGAGGAAGAAAAAAAGATACTCATCATCGACGACGACCGGAATTCGAGCGCATTGATCGTCCGGACGCTGGAGCCGAAAGGCTTCAGGACTTTTACGGTCGTCGATCCGGAAGAAGGGGTGAAAAAGGCCGAAGAACTGGAGCCGGATCTCATCTTTGTGAACATACTTTTTCCCTCTTCTAACGGCCTTAAAGTGAGCAAAGCCATCCATTCCCGTGAAAAGCTGGACAGTGTGCCGATCATAATGCTCATTTCCTACCGGGGAGAACTGGACCCGAAGTATACGGGGACGATAGGGGTCGTTGATGTCATTGTGAAACCCCTGAGAACGGAAGAAGTTCTGTCTAAAACCGTGAACCTTCTTGGAGAAGGAATCTCTATGCCTAATGAACCGGCGGATAGCGAAGAGGGAGTAGCGCCGGAAATCGGGGCAGTCCCTGATGAAGACCGTTTCTATCGGGAAATCGACACGGAAGGCAGGGAGGTGCATAGGGAAAACGTGGAAG
>JBECKU010000340.1:0-4824 GCA_040235385.1 Candidatus Sulfobium sp.
AAATGTATCGACCCCAGGATATACACGACACCGGAATCCGAATGTGCCTTCCAGAGAAAAGTCTTTCCGCCGGAAGTTTCTCCCAAAGCCTCCGCCGGAAGAAGGCACAGGATCAAGGTTATCTGGAAAGCGACCACTGCCCTCATAACCATCTTCTCTGATATCTTCATGAGGACATTATATACCGGAATATCCAAAATATAAAAAATAATGGCCGGAAGCCCCGTAGCCATTTTTGTTGCCGAAAAATAGACTCGTCATGCTGAAAAATGTCCGGTGATTACCGGGGAGCCGGGCAAAATAATGCCTATCCCGGCTCGCCGTCTCTTCTGTTATAATATGGCGTCCCTGTTCTAAAAATTTCTCAAATGGAGTTGCCCGCTTATGATAAAGACGAAAAGACTTCTTTTCCTTCGGTTGTTTCTGGTCCTTGCTGCCCTCTTCGTTTCTCCCGGCTTGCATGGCATGTCATACGGATGGCACGACGAAACCCACCTTGCCGTCTCGAAGGTGGCGGGATACTATAAGTGGTATAATGCCGCCGGCGCCGACATCGCAAAAATAAAGGCCGGCTCGATTGAAGGAAACAACCATTATTTCAACAACCCCGGAAACGTAGTGATAACAGCCGACCTGGTCCTTGATCAGGCAGCCAGGTACAACGATCCTAATGACAGGATCGGACACCTCTACGGGGCGATCATCGGCGCTTTAAGGGAGTACAGGAAGACTGTCAGTGAGGGCAAGTATGCGGAGTACCATATCGCCTATCTGGCCCATTATATCGCCGATCTTTCACAGCCCCTCCACCATGTTCCGTATGATGAATTCAATAAGACCCGGCACTCTGCAAACGACGGGACAGTAGAAGACGAGGTCCTGGGCAATCTCTCCGGGATAAAGGAGCATACCTATGAGATAAAGCTGGAAGGGGATGATTTCGAAAGGGACCTCGCTTCGGAGATTGCGCGCATTGCAGCCATATCCAAAAAACTTGCTGAAAGGATGAAAAAGGAAAATCGTAATATGTCGAAGGCGGAGGCATATGTGCAGCTCGGGCATAGTGCCTCACTCCTTAAAGCGGTGCTCAGGCATCTGGGCAAAACAACAGAAACATTCCGAACGGCGCGATGATGTCCTTTTTTTTGAAGAAGGCCTGTAGGTCCGTTTAAAGATGAATGACTTTTTCATCAGGCTCCAGAGCTTTGCCGGTCTGTTCGTCCTGGCCCTCCTGGCCTGGGTCATGGGCGAAAACAGAAAGGACGTCAGTTTGAAGGGCACCTTTACCGGGATCTTCGTACAGCTTGCGCTGGCGGGAATTATCTTTACCGTTCCGGGTTTTAAAGATTTATTTCTTCTGCTGAACAGGTTTGTCGCATCTCTTGAATCCGCAACGAGGGCTGGCACATCCTTTGTTTTCGGCTATCTCGGCGGGGGGCTGCTTCCTTTCGATGAAAGATCTGCCGGCTCGAGTTTTGTGCTCGCCTTTCAGGCCCTTCCTCTCATCCTGGTGGTAAGCGCCTTATCGTCTCTCCTTTTTTACTGGCGGGTCCTTCCGCACATCGTAAAGGTCTTTTCTATTGTCCTTGAAAAGACACTGAATATCGGAGGGGCTCTCGGGCTGGGCGCATCCGCGAATATATTCGTGGGGATGGTGGAGTCCCCCCTCCTGATCAGACCTTATCTCAAAGAGATGACGAGAAGCGAACTCTTTTCGGTCATGACATGCGGGATGGCGACTATCGCCGGGACCGTAATGGTACTTTACGCCAGCATCATCGGCAGGGTCATACCCGACGCGATGGGGCAGATCCTGATCGCGTCCATAATCAGTGCACCGGCCGCCCTTACGGTCTCGCGGCTGATGATCCCTGAGACGGGGAAAGAGACGGCGGGGAGGTTGGTCCCTCCTCAGACCGCGTCCAGCTCGATGGATGCGATCACTAAGGGTACGACCGATGGACTCAGGCTGCTGCTCAATATCGTCGCCATGCTGATCGTGCTCGTTGCACTGGTCAGTCTGGCCAATCAGATTCTCGGACTGTTGCCCGACGCAGAGGGGAGCCCCATTACCTTACAGCGGCTGTTTGGCTTTGTAATGGCCCCTGTCGTCTGGCTTATGGGAGTGCCCTGGGCAGAAGCACATACCGCAGGCTCTCTTATGGGTACTAAGACGGTCCTCAATGAACTCATCGCCTATGTGGAACTCGCAAATCTCCCGCCCGGCGCACTCAGCGAGAGGAGCAGACTGATCATGACCTATGCGATGTGCGGTTTTGCGAATTTCGGTAGTCTGGGGATCATGATCGGCGGTCTCGGCAGCATGGCCCCGGAGAGGAGACAGGAGATCATCTCCATGGGCATGAGATCGATCGTATCGGGAACGCTCGCCACCTGTATGACAGGAGCGGTGGTCGGGATTTTTCAGGTCTAGCGGAAATTGAGAATGACCTTGAGCGAGTCTTTCTGCCTTGCTTCGTCGAAAGCCTGCGCAGCACGGTCAAAAGGATAAACGGCGGTTATCAGAGGACGAACGTCGACCAGTTTTCTTTCGAGGGCCCGTAAAGCCGGTCTGAACGGCCCGCATCGGGAGCCGATGATGGTGACCTCGTCTATCACGACAGGGGCAAGGTTCATGTCCGTTCCCGAGGCGACGGTGCTCTTCAGGACCACCGTCCCTCGCGGCTTCACCCATTGCAAAGCCGTCTGGAGCCCCTTTGCAGAGCCGCTCGCATCGATCACAATGTCATATTCTTTTTGAACATCCGAGCCATTCAGTAACATCGTCCGCACTCCCTGTTTTGAGACAATGCTCATCTTATGGCGATGTTTCCCGACCAGGGTCACGTCTGAACAGGAAAGATTCAGGACAAGGGCCACAAGCAGACCCAGCTTACCGTCTCCCATCACCAGTATTTTCGCATCGGGACGGATATGAATTTGTTCGACGATTTCGAAAGCAGCGGCCAGGGGCTCCGTAAATACCGCTTCTTCGTCGGAAACAGCTTCAGGCACCTCATGGAGATTCCCATGTGGCAGGGTGAAATACTCCGCCATAGCGCCGTCCTTGTTTACAATGCCCAGGACTTTTCTGTGAGGACAGTGATTGGCCATCCCGGATAGACAGTATGGGCAGTTACCGCAGCCGCTATTGATTTCGCCGACTATGCGCTTTCCGATGAGTTCACGATCGGGACCGTCGATTTCTTCGACCACGCCTGCGAATTCATGCCCGATTACCCCTTTATACCCTCCATAGCCCTTCAGGATCTCAAGATCGGTGTTGCAAATCCCCGCCAGATTCACTCTTATGAGCGCCTCGTTTACCCCGGGGACGGGCACCGGATAATCGCTGACCGGTTTCAGCTCTCCATCAAATAGAATAGCGTTCATTTTCATTATTGTATGCAACTGAGGTTTAAATATCCAAATTTCGCCGAGTAGGGCCGATGAGCCGTGCCCATTAATTACTTTTTTTCGGTTACAATATTGATACTCTGAAGTACGGAACGAAATGGACAAGCTTGTCATAAAAGGCGGAAAAAGGCTGAAAGGAACTGTCGTTATCGGCGGGGCGAAGAATGCCGCCCTCCCCATCATGGCAGCGACTCTCCTTGCCGAAGGCGAACATACCCTTCACGGGGTTCCGCTTCTGAGGGACGTTATGACGATGGGCAGACTGCTGGCCAATCTCGGCGCAGGTTTTCATCTAGAGAACAGTGTGGCTGTTCTGGATTGCACCAGTATCAAGGATTTCGAAGCCCCCTATGATCTGGTCAGTACCATGCGTGCATCCGTACTTGTGCTCGGGCCCCTGGTAGCCCGCCTTGGAAAGGCAAAGGTCTCTCTCCCGGGGGGGTGCGCAATCGGGGCGAGGCCGATAAATCTGCATCTAATGGGGCTTGAGAAAATGGGTGTATCGATCAAACTTGAATCCGGCTACGTACTCGCCAGTGCAAAAAGACTTAAAGGCTCTTCCATCTATTTCGATTTGCCGACCGTTACGGGAACGGAGAATATTATGATGGCCGCGACGCTGGCTGAAGGCAGGACCGTTATAGAGAACGCGGCCAAAGAACCTGAGGTCATCGACCTCGCCGATGCCCTGAACTCGATGGGAGCAAAGATAAAAGGGGCGGGAGAGAGCCTGGTAGAGATAGAGGGAGTGTCCCGTTTGAGCCCCCTGATGCATACTATCATCCCGGACCGGATAGAAGCGGGGACATTCATGACTATAGCCGGGATCACCGGCGGAGATATTACTCTGAAGAATTTCAGGCCCGACCATCTCGATGCGCTGATAAGCAAACTGAATGACACGGGCATTGTTTTCAAGCCCCTTGGGAAGGGTCTGCGGGTGATCGGACCGTCGAGGCCGAAATCGGAGAATACCAGGACAATGCCGTACCCCGGGTTCCCGACGGACATGCAGGCCCAGTTCATGGCGATGATGTCCATTGCTGACGGCACCAGCGTTATATCCGAAAGCATCTTTGAGAACAGGTTTATGCATGTCGCCGAACTGATAAGGATGGGCGCCGATATCACCATCGAAGGCGGAACCGCCACGGTGAAAGGGGTCGAAAGACTCAAGGGCGCACCCGTTATGGCGACGGACCTCAGGGCGAGCGCATCTCTCATTGTCGCTGCCCTGGCTGCCGAGGGCGAGACAACGATCAACAGGATCTACCACCTCGACAGGGGTTACGAGCAGATCGAAAAAAAGCTGGAGAGGCTGGGGGCCGGCATCCGGAGGGAGAAGGAGTAGGGGCATGGCATGCCATGCCCCTGGAAAAGACTATTTTCGGGGTACGATATTTACAC
>JBECKU010000016.1:0-36811 GCA_040235385.1 Candidatus Sulfobium sp.
TTATTACATATCGGCCGTTTTAGGTCTCTCCAATATTCCCAAGGAGGAAATCGTCAAAATGGGTCTTGCAACATTCAAGGGCGGCATCCATCCGCCGGATAAAAAAGAATTATCGGCACAAACTCCAATCACCGAAGCCAGCCCTCCCAAAATAGTCATAATTCCCTTAAGCCAGCACGCAGGAGCGCCCTGTAAACCGCTCGTAGAGATAGGACAGGAGGTTAAAAAAGGCGAACTCATCGGCGAACCGGGAGGTTTTGTGTCTGCGCCGGTTCATTCATCCGTTTCGGGCAAGGTGGTCGCGATAGGTGAATTTCTGAACGCAATGGGAAGGATGGTCAATTCCGTCGTCATCGAAAATAATATGAAAGAGGAATGGGCCGCCCTTCAGGACAATCCCGATTACATGGACCTCTCTCCCGATGTATTGAAAGAGAAAATAAAAGCTGCCGGGATCGTCGGACTCGGGGGTGCGGCATTTCCGACATCGGTAAAACTTTCCCCTCCGAAGGAGAAACCCATTGATGCGGTCCTGATCAACGGGGCTGAATGCGAACCGTATCTTACGGCCGATTACAGACTGATGATCGAAAAGCCCGCCGAGATCGTCGAAGGCCTGAAGATACTGATGAAGGTCCTGAACGTCACAAAGGGATATATCGGGATTGAAAATAACAAGCCTGATGCAGTTGCAAAAATGAAGGAAGCGGTCTCGGGTGAATCGGGAATCGAGGTCCTCGCCCTGGAAGTCATATATCCCCAGGGGGCGGAGAAGATGTTGATCAGGGCGATCGTCGGGAGGGAAGTGCCACCCCGGGGTCTTCCCATGGATGTCGGCGTCGTTGTACAGAACGTTGGAACCGCCCTATCCATTTACGAAGCTGCTCGGTACGGCAAACCTCTGATCGAGAGGGTCGTCACCGTTACGGGTGAGGGGATCAAAGAGCCCAGGAACCTGATGGTGAGGATCGGCACCAAGATATCGGAACTTATAGAGGAATGCGGAGGCTTCAAGGATGTTGCCGCTAAGGTAATAGCCGGAGGTCCGATGATGGGATTTGCTCTGTCAAATCTTGATATTCCAGTACAAAAAGGCACATCCGGTGTCCTCGTCCTGCCCGAAGAAGGCGTCCTGCACGCCGAAGATTACGGTCCCTGCATACGCTGCAGCAGGTGCATAGACGTTTGTCCGATGGGATTGACACCGTCCGCACTGAGCATACTCTCAGAAAAAGGCCAGTTCGAAGAGGCGAAAGAATATAACCTCTTTGACTGTTTCGAATGCGGCTCATGCGCTTTTGTCTGCCCGTCGAAAAGGCCCATTGTTCAGCTCGTGCGGTTAGCGAAATCCATGGTAAAGCCTTAAGGAGAATAGAGATGGAAGCGACGAAAAAAGAGCATCAGCTGATAGTATCGGTAAGTCCTCACGTCAAGAGCGAGGAGACTACGAGCCGCATCATGTGGACGGTAAGCCTGGCCCTTCTGCCGGCGCTCTTTTCCGGAGTGTACTTCTTCGGCTTAAAGGCGCTTTTCATTACAGCCCTCTGTATAGCTAGTTCGATATTTTTCGAGTACTACTATCTTAAAATAGTGGGCAAGAAATCCATGGTGGGGGACGGGAGCGCCGTTCTGACCGGGATTCTGCTGGGCATGAATATGCCTGCATCCCTCTGGTCTTTTTCACCGTTCACCATTCACATTCCGATCATCGCTTCGTTCATAGCGGTGGTTATCACCAAGCAGCTCTTCGGCGGACTCGGCTATAATGTGTTCAACCCCGCCCTCATCGGCAGGGCCTTCGCTCTCATATCCTGGCCGAGGGCCATGACGATCTGGATGGAGCCGGTTTCATCATTTGTTGCGCTGGATGCAAAGACAACGGCCACCCCGCTTGGAATTCTCAAAGAAGAGGGAATGCCTGAATTACTGAAGGTCTTTGGGGACAAGATAAGCCTCTACCAGCATCTCCTCACAGGTAACGTGGCAGGTTCCATAGGTGAGACCTCTGCCATCGCACTCCTGATCGGCGGGCTCTTTCTCCTGTTCAAGAGATACATCACGTGGCATATCCCCGTGTCCTTTCTGGCCACTGCCGGGATCATCGCATGGATCGCGGGAGGAAAGGAAGGACTTTTCACCGGAGACCCCCTGGTCCATCTGATCAGCGGGGGAATGATGCTCGGGGCATGGTTCATGGCAACGGACTATGTCACCTCCCCGTCGCAGAGGAAGGGACAGCTAATTTTCGGCATAGGCTGCGGAGCCTTGACCATGCTCATAAGGCTTAAAGGAGGCTTTCCGGAAGGTGTTATGTTTGCCATATTATTGATGAACTGTTTTGCTCCGCTCCTGGACCGGGGATTTAAATCAAGAGTATTCGGAGCGGTAAAACCTGCCAGGGCAAAGGAGTAAGAGATGACTGCAAAAGATATTATAAAGGTGACCTTAAATCTTGTCATAGTCTATCTTGTAGGAGGGATTATTCTGTCCCTCGTCTATGCGAAGACCTCTCCCATAATCTTCAAGAACAACGAAGAAGCCAAGAAGAAGGCGCTTCAGCAGCTCATGCCCGAGGCCGACAGCATCAAGATAGCCGGAGAATGGAGCCCCCATGGAAAGCACGCCGAATATTTTGTCGCAAAAAAGGGAGGCGAGACCATAGGCTATGTGGTCCAGTCCTTCGGGAAAGGCTATTCGAGCTACATCGATACTCTGGTATCAGTGAACAGGGATTTTAAGGTACAGAAGATCGACATCCTCCATCATGCCGAAACTCCGGGACTGGGAGATGAAATCCAGTTGCCCTATTTTAAAGATCAGTTCGCGGGCAAGGACCTTGATCATCTGAAAGTAGTGAAGACCGAAACGCCCGGTTACATTCAGGCCATATCTGGGGCAACCATTTCGAGCAGGGCGGTAACCGAGGATGCCGTAAAAAACGGAGTCAAATTCCTAATGGAGAAACGTGAAGAAGGGCCTTTGGAAGAAATGGCCCCGGAAAAAGGATCTGAAGAAAAAGGGGGAAACGAAGATGTCGCAAACAAACACAGTTAGTTACAAAGAACTGATCTTCAATGGTATCGTCAAAGAAAATACGATATTCAAGCTCGCCCTCAGCCTGTGTCCCTCTATTGCAGTAACCAACAACCTGAAAAACGGGGTGCTCATGGGGGTCGCGGTCCTCTTCGTCCAGGTAATGGTGAACCTGACGATCTCTGCTCTCAGGTCGGTGATCCATCCAAAAGTGAGGCTCCCGATCTTCATGCTGGTTATCTCGGGCTGGGTTACCGTGACGGATATGCTGATGGCAGCAGGTTTCCCCGAAGTATACAAGCAGATGGGCTTATATATCCAGCTTATCGTCGCCTTTGCCTCCATACTTGCACGCGCAGAGATGTTCGCGAGCAAAAACAAGGTCGGTCCTTCAATGGCCGACGGCATCGGCATGGGCATCGGTTTTCTCTTTGCCCTTACCGTAATCAGCTTCTTCAGGGAATTGTTAGGCAAAGGGTCGCTCTGGGGCTTCCCCATCGTCAACACCAAGCCCCTTCTGATAATGATCCTGCCGGCGGGCGGTTTTTTCGCGGTAGGAATTCTCATGGGCTTTTTCAACTGGATAGATACCCGGTATATGAAAAAAGGCGCGCACGCATCGCATTAATAAGGAGGAGTTCAAATGAGCAGCGATTTTACAAGAATTTTTGAACTTGTTATATCGGCTTCGCTGATAAACAATTTCGTTTTCACGCGATTTCTTGGTCTCTGCATTTTCTTCGGCGTCTCCAAGAAAATGGAGACCGCTGTAGGAATGAGTATTACCTTTACTGCGGTCATGATGATCAGCGCCGCCCTGAGTTGGGTAATATTCACGCTTGTCATGATACCTCTCGAGATCACCTTCCTGAAGATAATTGTGTTTATTGGGGTAGTCGCAGGGCTTGTTCAGGCGTCCGATACGATCATGAGAAAAGTATCTCCCGGTCTTTACTATAAACTCGGCATCTACCTCGCTCTTATCTCGACGAACTGCATAATCCTGGCGGTTCCGCTGGTAAATGCCGGAGAAAATTACAGTTTCATAGAGAGCATCGCATTCGGTCTTGGCTCCGGCCTCGGCTTTGCGCTGGCCCTCGTTATTATGGCTAGTATCCGTGAAAAACTCGAGATAGCAGACGTCCCGGCCCCTTTCAAGGGTCTGCCGATGGCATTCGTGATAACAGGTCTCATTGCGCTTGCCTTTACAGGTTTTTCGGGGCTGATAACACTGTAATTTTATGCTTATCTATAGTAAAATATTTATAAATGTCGGAAGCCAACAGTTTTTTGAGGTGAACCATGTTTGACCTATCAACGGAAATTGTTTCATTAGTCCACCAATTGTTCCAGGCAGTCGGACACGATATACCTGTGCCTCTCGCGGGCGTGGGCGGGGGGGTTGAAGCCAAGGAACATATCGACGTCGTGCCGCTCGTAAAATTCACCCTCATTTTCCTCGCGGGATTGGGCACGGTCTTCGGACTCGGTCTAGCCTTTGCTGCAAAGAGATTTTCGGTCCAGATCGACCCGAGAGTCGAAAAAGTAAAAGATGTTCTTGCCCATGCGCACTGCGGCGCCTGCGGTTATGCAGGATGCGAACAATATGCGGAGGCCGTTGTCAACAACCCTGACGTCCCGCCGAACCTTTGTGTTCCTGCGGGGGCCAAGGCCGCCGAGGCCGTTGCGCTTATTACGGGGAAAAAGGCCGAGGTCAGAGAACCCCAATTCGCCAGGATAATGTGTCAGGGCGGATCTTCAAAGTCCGCAAAGAGATTCAAGTATGAGGGTGTTAAGGATTGCAGGGCAGCTATCCTCGCCGGTGGAGGCGATAAGGCCTGCAGGTACGGCTGTCTCGGATACGGGACCTGTTCGAGGGTATGTCCGTTCGGTGCCATAACAATGACGGAGGACAATCTTCCCTTTGTTGATATTACCAAGTGCACGGGATGCAGAAAATGCGAGGCCGCGTGTCCCACAAAAGTCATAGAAGTGCTTCCTGCTTCCAGGCAGGTACTCGTCACCTGTCATTCGAAAGACAAGGGAGGGGACACCCGCAAAAACTGTGATGTCGGCTGTATAGCGTGCGGGATATGCGTCAAGGTATGTCCCTTCGATGCCCCAACAGTAACGAATAATCTCTCCAGAATAGATCTCGATAAGTGCAAGGTATGCGGATTGTGCGTCCCGAAGTGCCCTACAAAGGCAATAACGGATTTCATCCCTCAGAGGTCAAAGGCGTTCGTTATGGACAACTGCATCGGGTGTCAGATCTGCGCTAAAGTCTGTCCTGTCGATGCGCCTTCCGGAGAGCTCAAGAAGATGCATTCCATAGATAAAGACAGATGCATAGGTTGCGGGATTTGCACTGCAAAATGCCCGGTTCAGGCCATCGACGGCACGTTCAATGCTCCGGAAGTATTCGCTGCAGCCGCGGAAAAAAAGAAGAAGAAGGCTGAAGCAGCCTAAAACAAAATCAGGATATCATTTTTTTGTGAGGCCCTCTTCCGGGCCTCTTTTCATTCGGGACTTTCTCTAAGAGGGAGAATAAATCAAGAAAAGCATTTGGGATGCGGACTGACGCAGATGAACGCGGACCCCTAAGACTTTTAAGCTTTTCAGAAATCACCGCTTGACTTCTTCCATTGTTAAAGTTTATTTTTTTTAATGGACACTTCTTCGAAATTTGCGGTTGTTGCCGGTATTGTTTTTTTTACGGTCCTGATCAATTTTCCCTTCGGTTATCTGCGGAATAAGACAAAGAAATTTTCTTTGAAGTGGTTTCTCTGCATCCATTTACCCATACCCCTCATATTTCTTGCACGAATCTCCGCTCATCTCAGCTACAGGTATATCCCTCTGTTTGTTCTTGCCGCGCTTGCCGGGCAGATCCTGGGCGGGAAAATAGAGCTTTAATCATTGCTTTCCGCGATACTTTCAAGACCCGGTACGATCGAATTGCAAAATGTCGAAGTGCCCGCTCCCTCGGAAGGCGAACTCCTTATTGAAGTAAAATCATCTCTTACGTGCGGCACAGACCTAAAAGCATTTCTGAGGGGACATTACCTCATTCCCATGCCCGGACCTTTCGGCCACGAATTCTCCGGTATCGTTGCTGATAAAGGCAAAAACGTTAGCTCCTTCAAAATCGGTGATGCAGTAATGGCGGTCCACAGCGCTCCCTGCCGGAGCTGTTCATTTTGCAAAAAAAGACTTTACAACCTCTGCGAAAATCTCATGTCCGATAAAGTGCTCGGGGCTTTCTCAAAATATGTGTTGCTCCCGAAAAAAATAGTTCGGCAGAACGTCTTCAGAAAGCCGGAGAGCTTAAGTTTCAGAGAGGCCTCGTTCCTCGAGCCGTTGTCGTGCGTTGTCCATGCAGTCGATCCCCTGCCTCTCGGAAAGAACGATACAGTATTCATAATAGGCGCAGGACCGATCGGCCTTCTCCATCTTCTTCTCGCGAAGGCGAAGGGCGCTAAGGCAATCATCACCGGACTCGAAGCAAAACGCCTGAAGACCGCAAAAAAACTTGGGGCCGACCTTGCCTTCGAGCCGTCTCATACGATCAGATCGGTGCGCGAGTTTACGGGGGGCATGGGTGCGGACTATGTTTTCGAGTGCACTGGACAGCCCTTTATTTGGGAGGCCTCCGTAGATTATGTCAGGAAAGGGGGGACGGTTGTACTCTTCGGCGGCTGCAAATCCGGCACCGTAGTGAAGTTCGGAACGGACAGGATCCATTACGATGAGATCACTCTGAAGGGCTCCTTTCATTTCGCGCCTTCCGATGTAAAGAAAGCTTTCATGCTCCTTAAAAACAGGAAAGTGGCCGTCAAGAAGCTTGTATCAGGAAGATATAAATTGGACGGCATACATGAAGCCTTTTCCCGGCTGGCCAAAGGCGACGGCATAAAGTACGAGATAGTTCCTTAAACTTCAGCCCGTCTTCCTTCCCTTTATCAGGCATAAATTGTCTGCCCGGAACCTGTCGCAGCGCCCCCTACCCTTGTTGCATTAATATTGAACTTCCGTGCAACAATTCGTAAAGATCGGTACCGACTTGCATAGTCGATATGGTTTCATGCGCGCAAATATAATTATGAACTGACAAAATGGTAAAATACATATCTGTGAATACTATAACTCACAGAGAGTTTATGAATAGTGTGGGTTATGAGAAAGATCTCTATTTCGTCTCTGATCGGGAATTCAAGGAACTGTAATTGAAAGTAGCGAAATTCTATAGTTTTCGTGATATCCGAATCGAAGAGATGCCCGTTCCCCGGCCTGGAAACGACGAGGTGGTGATTAAAACACGGGCTTGCGGCGTCTGCTCCGGGGATGTCATGCCCTGGTACATCGAGAAGAAAGCCCCCCTGGTACCGGGCCATGAGGCAGTGGGGGAAATCGTCGAAACAGGGAAAAACGTATCAGCCTATCGTTCCGGCGACAGGATATTTCCCCACCATCACGCCCCTTGCATGCACTGCCGGTACTGCAACCGGGGCGATCATGTCCAATGTGACACGTGGAGAAGCTCGAGAATTTTCCCTGGCGGGCTTTCCGAATTCATCCTGGTCCCTTCTATAATCCTTCAGAACGATACGATCGTACTCCCTGAAGACATAGGTTATGACGATGGAGCGCTGATCGAGCCGACAGCCTGCGCTGTAAAAGGATTCCGGAGAACGCGTTTCAGGCGGGGGGACACTGTTTTGATAGTCGGACTCGGCGTAATGGGAATGTTGAATCTTCTCGTTGCGAGGGCATACGGCGCCGGCAGGGTCATCGGGGCCGACTCGGTAAAATTTCGGCTTGAAAAGGCACTGGAGCTGGGTGCTGATGACGTGATAGACGTGTCGCGGGCACCTCTCTGTGATACATTGAAGGAGGTGACAAAGGGGGACATGGCCGAGTTGGTCATCGTCGGGCCGAACAGCGTCGATGCAATGACCGAGGGATTGAAATGTGCCGGGGCGGGAGGGGATGTCCTGTTTTTCACTCCGGCAAAGCCGGGTGAAGAACTGCGCATTGATCCGAATTTTTTATATTTCAGGGACATAAACGTGATAACCAGTTACTCATGCGGTCCGAAGGAAACCATCGCCGCGTGTAAACTTATCGAACAGGGAGATGTATCCGCCGCGAAAGTGGTGACACACAGGTTTCCAATAGAAGAGACTGCTGAAGCCTTCACTCTCACAGCGGCCGCACAAAACTCGCTGAAGGCGCTGATTGTTTTCTAATGAACGGTCCAATCCCCCGGCTCATGAGGAGGGGCGCCGCATGGAACCTCCATGACCGATGTAAGGCGAATATGCTCAGTCATATATTTGCGATATAAACCGTTATTCATTGGACAAGGAGTTTGCGGATGACAAAAAAATCTTCTGAAATGATATCGTCCTGTGAAACAGGAATAGCGAAACCATCCCGCCTGAAGAGCAAAAAATCGGCTTTTTACAGGCATCTCGGAGACTTTCGTTGGCGCGGAGTAAGGAAAGAAGCGTACAAATCTGTCGATGACAGCTGGTCCGGCGTATGCAGAAAGGTATTGATCGGTTCTCACGGTGAGGATACAAATTTCCATGTACGATACTTCGAAATCTCTCCCGGAGGGTACAGCAGTCTGGAGACCCATCAACACGAACATGTAATAATTTGCGTAAAAGGGGAAGGGATTGCAAGGACCGGTAAAAAGAAGATAAAGATCGGTTTTATGGATACGGTCTTTGTAGCCCACTATGCACTGCATCAGCTCTCCAATCCTTTTGATGGTCCGTTCGGGTTTCTCTGCATAGTTACCGCCAGAAGGGACAATCCCCGAATAGTACGCTCCAAATCTTCGAAATAATGATTTTTCCGGAAGACAGTGCGCGACGAGAATATTTCATTTGCGTCCGCCTGTAACCGAACGCGGTGGTCTTTTCGAGCACGGATTTTCTTGTGTTGTTCAGGACCGATATTCTATTATATAAAATTATATTTTGAGGGAGCCTTGAATGGAAAAAGAAAAAAAGAAATCGCTGATTGACAGGGTCTGGGACCTGTTCGCTTCAGTTAAATTTGCAGTTGTCATATTTTCCATAATCGCCCTGACTTCAATGGTAGGGACTATCCTCGAACAGGGAGCCGAACCCGAGAAAAACATCAAGGTGCTTACGAAGATGTTCGGAGAATCTGCCGCACCTGAATTGTACACTGTTTTTGAGAAACTCGGTTTTATGAACATGTATCATTCATGGTGGTTCGTGAGCCTTCTCCTTCTTTTTTCCGCCAATCTTATCATCTGCTCGCTGGACAGGCTCCCAAGGATATGGAAAATAGTAAAGGAGCCCATACGCCCGCTTGAACCCGAACGTCTCGAAAAGATGTCCATCAAAAGGTCTCTGAAAATAAAGACTAAATTTTCAGACACAAAGGATTTTATTGGGGACTCATTGAAGAGGATCGGATTCAAGGCTTCCGAAGCGTCTCTGGACAACGGCGTCCAGTTGTATTCTGAAAAAGGCAACTATACGAGGCTGGGCGTATATGTCACACACTTCAGCATTCTCATAATACTTGCCGGGGCTATTATAGGACTTTTTTTCGGTTTTAATGCGTACCTTCCTCTCCAGGAAGGGGAAACGTCATCTGTCGCTTATCAAGGCAGGGACAAAAAGATACCCCTCGGATTCGAAATCCACTGTGATAATTTTGAGGTTTCTTTCTATGGGCAGAGCGATATGCCCAAGGAATACAAAAGCTGGCTTACCGTAATAAAAAACGGGAAAGAAGTCCTGCACAAAACAATAGTAGTCAACGACCCCCTGACTTATGATGGAATTACTTTTTATCAATCGAGCTTCGGGACCTTGTCCGGTAACGGGATTGTCATCCTGAAAACCGTCTCTAAAGACGGGCGGACATCGGATGTCAATACGAGGATCGGAGATACATTTACCGTACCGGGGACTTCTGTTCATGGCCGCATTACAAATTTCAGTCCGGCACTTGCCTTTGACCAGTCAGGGAGACCTTTTACATATGACGAGAACTTGAAAAACCCTGGAATCTATGTGGAATTTTCGGGCTTGCCCTCAGGCGCGTATTCCGGCTGGATACTGAAAAGATATCCCAAGACATGGGACCTGCCGGACGGCAGCCGAATAGAATTTCTCGATTATTGGGGAGTGGAATATACGGGCATGCAGGTCAGGAAAGACCCCGGGGTCCTGATAGTCTACCTGGGCTGTATTATGATGGCGGTAGGCCTCTACGTCACATTTTTTATGAGCCACAGAAAGGTATGGGTCCATGTGGCGGAGGAGAAGGGTGGGCAGAAGGTCATTGTAGGCGCGTCCGCCAATAAAAACCGCGCTGCCTTCGAAAGGAAGATAGAGAAGTTTATCGGTGTGATAAGCTCAAGTCAAAAAGGGGGAAAGTAGATGACCAGTTCGACATTTTTCGGATTATCAACAATAGCGTATATCCTCGCCATGATCACCTATATCACTTATCTGGCGTTCAGGAAGAATGCGATCGGTGTGGCCGCAACCACCATTACGATAGCCGGGTTCGTCTCCCAGACTCTCGCGATATTCCTCAGATGGAAGGAGTTCTACGACTTGAGTCAAATGGGGATACTAAGAGCCGCACCCCTCACTAACCTGTACGAATCTCTCGTCTTTTTTGTGTGGTGTCTTATTCTTATTTACCTCATAATCGAGTTCAGGTATCATACGCGCTCTTTCGGGGCCTTCATTACTCCTGTTGCAGGGCTCGCCCTTGCTTTCATCGATCTTTCCGGCATGAGCAAAGGTATCCAGCCTTTGGTCCCGGCACTCCAGAGCAACTGGCTGCTGGCTCACGTGATGATGAGCTTCATTTCATATTCACTGTTCGGCGTTTCATTCAGCACGGGACTTATGTATCTCGTCGTAAAGACCGATAAAAAGACGGAGCCCGCGTACATCTTCTGGACGGTTATGCTCAGCATTTTTGTTATCGTACTTGTCGCCATGGGACTGGATTACCTGAACTTTAAACTCCTGGTTCAAAGCCAGGAGGAACTGATCAAGAGCTATCTTTTCAAGGCAACATTCAGGAGTAATTCCCCCATGGTCTCGGTGTTGAGTTGGATAGCAGCCTTGGCGTTTACCTTTGTCATTTGGAGATACGGAAGTGCGTTGAAAAAAATCATCAAAGGTTTTGGCATTTCGGCCGAGACCCTCGATGACATTACTTACAAAAGCATTGCAATAGGGTTCCCTGTTTTTACTCTCGGAGGACTGATATTCGGCGCGATCTGGGCCGACCAGGCCTGGGGCAAGTACTGGACCTGGGACCCTAAGGAAACATGGTCTCTCATAACTTGGTTTTTTTATGCTTTTTATCTGCACGGCAGGTTGATGAGAGGATGGAGGGGCAAGAAGGTCGCCATCGTTGCCGTCATGGGATTTGTCGCGGTTATTTTTACATACCTGGGTGTAAACCTTCTTCTGTCGGGTCTCCACAGTTATGGCGCTCAATAAAGCCCCGGAATGAAGAAATATTTCGTGTGAAGAAAGCCGAAACTGTGCTTTCTTCTGTCACGGGCGGAATGATTCGCATCGGCGTTCAAATAAAGTTTGTTCTTTTGATCACCACTCTCTGCTTCGTCGCTATTTTTCTTCTCCTGGCTTATCAAATGGAGTTAACCTCCGAACTGGCCGAAGTGCGGGTGACCGGACCAGCGCAACCCGGCAAAAGTTCGGCCGGCAAAATCAATGAAACGGGCGCGCCGGTCCTCAGTGAGGGACTCTCCCGTTCCAGGACCGAACATAGACTCGAAGAAGTCCGGAGCCGAATGGTACAGGCTTCTTTCCTGGTCTTCGTGATCCTTTCGGCGTCCGCCGGACTTTTGGGTCTTGCTGTCTTCACCAGACCTCTCAGACGGATACTGGATTCCATGAATAGCGTTCGGAACGATGATGCAAGGTCGCTTATAGCGGGACAAGAGAGAGATGAGTTGGAGATGGTATCGACGGCTCTCAATTACCTCGTTTCGAAACTCCGCCGGTCGGAAGAGGAAATAGAAAGGCTGCGTCATGACAAAAGGGTGCATTCCGAGAAAATGGCCTCAATAGGAGAGCTCGCCGCGACAGTTGCGCATGAAATCAAAAACCCTCTGGCCGGGATAAGCGGGGCTTTGCAGGTCCTCGCCGAAGACTTCCCTGCCGACAGTCCCAGGAAGGAAATCGCAAATGAGATCCTGGATGAGATCGAGCGTCTCGACAAAGCGGTGAAAGACCTTCTCGTGTTTGCGAGGCCTCCGGAACTTAATTTGATTCCGGCTGATATAAATGCTATTATCGACAAGACTGTCCGCTCTTTGGAAGCGCGGGCAGCGGAAATGAATGTTGAGATCGAAAAGGTGACGGAACCCGTTCCGGAGATGATGATCGATCCCGATCAACTTGAGAGAGCTCTTTTGAATATATCTCTGAATTGCCTCCATTTCATGGAAGGAGGGGGGATGCTCGTTTTTTCATCACACAATATCTCTCATTCCGGAAAAGCAGAAGTTCGCGTTCTTGCCAGGGGGAATGAGCGTCGTGATATGAATCTCGATGATATGTTCAAGCCTTTTTTTTCAACGAAACGTTCGGGGAGCGGTCTGGGGCTTGCGATAAGTAAAAACATCATCGAAAGCCATAAGGGGAACATCGTCGTCGAAGACCTGAAAGAGGCCGGATGCATGTTCCGGTTGATCTTCACAGGGCGAGGATAAATTTGGATAAGGCAAAGATACTTGTCATTGACGACGAGAAGCTGCTCAGGTGGTCCCTGCAACAGAACCTTTCCAAAGAGGGCTTCAATGTAATTACTGCTGAAAACGGATCGAAGGGGCTGGACCTGTTTTTTGAAGAACAACCTGATATTACCCTTCTGGACGTTCATCTGCCGGATGTCTCCGGGATAAATATCCTCGAAAATATCAAGAAGGAAAACAGGGACGCGATCACTATTATGATCACTGCTTTCGGAGACATACAAACGGCGGTAAAGACGATCAAGATCGGAGCGTACGATTTTGTCGAAAAACCCTTCAATATGGATAAACTCAAAATACTGATCGGAAAAGCCGTGGAAACCGTATCCCTGAGAAAAGAGGTCCTTCAGTTCAGATCTCTGCTTTCGCGGAAATACGGGTTCGACAATATCATAGGCAAATCCCCGGAGATGCTGAGGATCTACGATGTCATCAAAAAAGTATCGATGAGCGATGCTTCCACCATCCTCCTGCAGGGAGAGAGCGGAACAGGGAAGGACCTCGTAGCCAAGATCATCCATTACGAGAGCAAAAGAGCGGACCGGCCGTTCATGGACATCAACTGCACCGCCCTTCCGGAGACTCTTATTGAAAGCGAACTCTTCGGTCATGAAAAGGGGGCGTTCACCGACGCCAAGCAGATGAAAAAAGGCCTCTTCGAGCTTTCGGACGGCGGAACAGCATTCCTTGACGAAATAGCCGATATGAAAACGAGCACGCAGGCCAAACTTCTGAAAGTAATAGAGAACAAGACCTTCAAACGGATAGGCGGAATTAAAGATGTCGCAGTGGATCTGAGAATTATCGCTGCAACCAACAAAAACTTAGGCGAAGAGGTCAGAAAAGGGAATTTCAGAGAAGACCTCTATTACAGGTTAAAGGTCATCCCGGTTGTCCTTCCTCCCTTGCGGGAGAGAGGGGAAGATATTCTCCTGCTCGCGAAATACTTTATTGAAGATTTCAACAGAGAATTCAAGAAGAACGTAAAAAAAATATCCAAGGGAACGGAAATATCCTTTTTACAATATGCCTGGCCCGGAAATGTGAGAGAACTCAGGAACGTCATCGAGCGGGCAATGATCCTGGAGAATGATGATTACATTTTGCCGGAACATCTTCCGCCCGAACTGCTCTCAAAAGAAAGAGAAGCAGACCATGCCGTGGAGAGAGGTCCGATCAAAATCCCACCATGCGGAGTTGACATTGAGGAAATCGAGAAAGAGCTGATCAGGCAAGCACTCGAACAGGCGAAATGGAACCAGACGAGGGCGGCAAAGCTTCTCAATCTTTCACGGGACGCCCTTCGTTACAGGATGCAAAAATTCCGGTTTCTGCCCGATAGATCTTGATATATCCCATGCTTTTCTTTAACATAGTAAGTATCCGCATATTTAGAATATTTATTAATATGAAAATATGAAAATTCTTGTGGTAGACGACGAACAACTCGTTCGGTGGTTCCTCGACAGAGCTCTCAGAAAAAGCGGTTACGATGTCATCACCGCCCAGAATATTGCAGAGGCTTCCTTAAAATTGGACTCTGAGCCGATAGATGTACTTTTCATCGACCTCAGAATGCCCGGGCAAAACGGTACTGAATTCATCAGGAAAGTCTCTCTTCAGGACGGGAAACCAAAAATAATCGTATGTTCGGCCTTCGTTACATTCGAACTTGAAGAGGAGTTCAGACAGAAAGGCATATGCATACTCAGAAAACCTTTCAAACTCGATGAATTAAATGAAGTCCTCCAGGTTTGCCTGGAGAAATAAGAGGCTTGAGACAGCGCGGCCGTCATCTGATATCTAATATGCTTTATACCCTTGACATTTGTGCCGTGTTCATTAAAAATAGACGTACCCTATGAAAGCCCTGGTAACAGGAGCTACCGGTTTCATCGGAAGTTATCTCGTCGAAGCTTTATTAAAGAGAGGCTGCGACGTGACCTGCCTTCTCAGAAAAACCTCAGATCTTAAATGGATAGAACATCTGGATCTGAAATATCTCTTCTGCGACCTCGCAGAGACAGAATCATTTCACGACAAGATGAGAGAGTTCAGTCACGTCTTTCACCTTGCCGGACTTACCAAGGCAAAATCTGAAAAAGACTTTTTCCTGGCAAATGCCGATGGAACAAAGTGTCTATTGAAAGCCGTCTTCCGCGGCAATCCGAACATCGAGAGGTTTATTTATGTGAGCAGCCTCGCCGCTGCCGGACCGGCGACTGATATTGCTCCGGTTAGTGACGATACTCCGCCTATGCCGGTCTCCAGCTACGGCAGGAGCAAGCTTGAAGGCGAAAAAGCCGTTATGGCTTTTATGAATGAAATACCTGTCACGATTGTGAGGCCTTCCGCGGTCTATGGTCCCCGGGATAAGGATTTTTATGTCCTGTTCAAGATGGTGCAAAAGGGGTTTTATTTTTACTGGGGAAGATGCTTCTATTCCCTGCTATATGTCGAAGACCTTATTCAAGGAATATTGTTATCGGCAGAGAAAGAGGAGGGAGTGGGAAAGACATTTTTTTTGTCTGACGGAGTCATATACTCCAATGATGACCTTTTTAAGGAAGTATCATCCGCTCTTGAGGTGGAGGCTGCCAAAATAAGGGTCCCTTCTTCCATTATGCCTGTCATCGCTTTCCTGGGTGAAAAAATCGTCAAAAAAGGTATAATGAACCGAGACAAGATAAAGGAACTGCGTCACTCTAACTGGACATGCGATTCCAGCAGGGCTGAACGGGAGCTAGGGTTTAATCCAAAAACAACTCTACGGGAAGGAATAAAATGGACGGCAGACTGGTACAAAATCCACCGATGGCTATAGAAAAAAAAGCCGATCTGTTTGACAAATGTTACAGATTCACTAAAGCGAAAGAATTAATGGAGTCTGAGATGTATCCTTACTTCAGGGTCATCGAGAGTCCGCAGGACCCCGAAGTAGTCATGGACGGCAAAAAAATGATAATGGTGGGTTCAAACAACTACCTCGGTCTCACGAACCATCCCAAGGTCAAACAGCAAGCACTTGAAGCCATCCAAAAGTACGGTTCCGGATGCGCGGGGTCACGGTTTCTCAACGGGACTCTGGACATACATGTCAAATTGGAGGAGAAGCTCGCGAAATTTATCCGGAAGGAGGCCGCTCTTGTTTTTTCCACGGGGTTTCAGGTAAATCTCGGCGTTATCTCCGCCCTCGCAGGGAAAGACGATGTCCTCATAATCGATAAAATGGACCATGCGAGCATCATCGACGGCAGCAGGCTTTCATATGCCGAAGTGAGAAAATTCAGACATAATGATATGGCCGATCTGGAAAGAATTCTCGGAGAGCACAGGGAACGCAAAAAGCTGATAGTGGTGGACGGGGTATTCAGCATGGAGGGGGACATCGTGGATCTCCCTGAAGTTGTTTCACTGGCGCGTAAATATCAAGCGAGGGTCATGGTAGACGATGCCCACGGCATCGGCGTTCTCGGGAAAACGGGCCGGGGCACCGTTGAACACTATGGGCTTGAAAACGAGGTCGACCTCATCATGGGGACTTACAGTAAATCTCTTGCTTCGATAGGGGGGTTTATTTCCGGAGAAGAACCGGTCATCCATTATATAAAACATTTCGCAAGAGCGTTAATCTTCAGCGCAAGCCCTCCCCCCGCTTCCATAGCGGCAGTGAGCGCCGCCCTCGATATCATCGAAGAAGAACCTGAACGTATTGAGAGACTATGGACAAACACGTGGAAGATGCATGAAGGCCTGAAGTCGATGGGGTTCGAGATCGGCCCCACGGAAACCCCCATAATCCCTATTCTTGTCGGCGATGAACTGAAAGCTTTCACTATGGTGAAGATGCTGCAGCAGGAGGGCGTGTTTGCAAATGTTGCGGTCAGTCCCGCGGTGGCGAGCGGGAAGGCTTTGATCAGGACTAGTTATATGGCGACACACACCGACGAGCAGCTCGACAGGGTGCTCAATGCCTTCGAAAAAGTAGGAAGGACTCTGGGCATAATAGAATGATAGAAGTCATTGAGGTCGGGAATAACCTCAGTGACTTCATCGCCCTTCCCCTTCAGCTCTATTCTAAAGACCCGTATTTCGTTCCGCAGCTCACCAGGGATATGTGGATCCACTTTTCCGGAAAGAACCCCTTCTTCCGTCACGCGGATGCGAAGTTTTTTCTTGCAAGCAAGGACGGAAAACCCTGTGGAAGGATCATCTCTTTCATAAATAAGCCCCACAATTCACGCCATGGTGAAAAGACCGGTTTCTTCGGGTTCTTTGAGTCTGTCGATGACCGGGCAGTATCTTCAGCTCTCTTTAAAAGAGCCGAAGAATATCTCAAGAACGAAAGGATGGAATCAATGAGAGGCCCGATGAACTTCTCGACCAACGAAGAGTGCGGTTTTCTCATTGAAGGGTTCGGGGAACCTCCGAAAATCATGATGCCGTACAATCCTCCCTATTACCATGATCTCTGTCTGGATTTCGGGATGGAAAAGATCAAGGATCTGTACGCTTATATCTACACCGTTCAGACAAGTCTTCCTGAAAAAGTCCTCAGGGTCGCTACTATCGCCGAAAAGAAGGGCGTTTCCGTGAGACCGCTTAATATGAAAAACTATCTCGGAGAAATGAAGATTTTCAAGGATGTCTATGAGTCCGCCTGGGAGAATAACTGGGGATTTATACCGATGACGGACAAAGAGCTCGAATATGACGCCGCTCGGCTCAAACGTATCATTATTCCGGATATGACGATAATCGCGGAAGAAAATGGAATTCCCATAGGATTTCTGGGGCTTGTCCCCGATTTCAACTTCGTATTGAAGCACATGAAGGGGAAGTTCGGCCCTGCAAGTCTTATAAGAGCCCTTTATTATTCAAAAAAGATCAAGGAGCTGAGGGTGATGCTTCTGGGAGTAAAAAAAGAATTCCGGAACAAGGGGGTAGAAGCACTGATGTTCAGGGAAGGGTTCAAGCCCGTGAAACAGGGGAACTATAAGAGAGTGGAATTCTCCTGGATACTGGAGGACAACATTCCCGTTCAGAGAACTATAGAGATGTTAGGAGGAGAATTATACAAGAAATACAGGATCTATGAAAAAGCTCTGCAAGGATAAAAAAAGTTGTCAGTTTTTTTCGCCATTGACCCGAAAATACCTCTCCTCTCGGGGGAAAAGGCAAAATAGCGTCCCTCCCTTGTCGGGGCGACCCTTCGCGGAGACCCGCTTCGGGAGGGGAGGCATTAAGGGGGTGATATTTTATGCTCCTTTGTGCCGACTCATCGGCATGTCGATTACCGTGAACCCGGGAATCCGATTTCGGGATTACGTAAAATCCTTTAACACAATCACTGCGTTTACCCCTCCGAAACCGAAGGAATTGCACATCGCCGTTCTGATCCTTTTTCTGGTAAGTTCGGTAATCAGATTCAAGTCACAGTCTGCGTCTTTTTCTTCCACATTTATAGAAGGAGGAATGACCCCTTCCTTGATCGTCATAACGGCAAAGGCGGCCTCCAGCGGCCCGGATGCCGCGAGCATGTGCCCTGTCAACGACTTTACCGAGCTGACCGGCAGACTCGCCGCTCTTTCCCTGAAGACCTCTCTTATCGCAAAAGCTTCCGTGGCGTCTCCCAGTGGGGTGGAGGTGCCATGTGCGCTGATATAATCAATAGACTTGAAATCCAGCCCTGCGTCGGTCAGGGCGCACATCATCGCACTCACCTCTCCTCCGCATGCAGGTTTCGTCGGGTGGGAGGCATCAACGGCTGTCCCATAACCGATTATTTCACCATATATCCTTGCACTTCTTTTTAGGGCCGCTTCAAGTTCTTCCAGAACGAGTATGGATGCACCCTCCGAGAGCACAAACCCGCTGCGGGAGCGGTCAAAGGGCCTGCTCGCAGAAGAATCGGGAGTTTTCGACACCACACCGGTGACGCCGTATCCCTCGATACACAAACGACATAAGGGGGCTTCAGCCCCTCCCGCTATTACGGGGCCTTCCCATCCCGAACGCAATAATCTGAACGCCTCGCCTATTGCGTTCATGCCTGAGGCGCAGGCATTCGAGATGCCCAGACAGGAACTTCTTATGCCGAGCTTCCGCGAGATCGAAGAAGCAGCGGCGCCCACTGTGGTAGACGGCATAAGAAACGGCGACACCCGCCTTCCGCCGTGAGATGACCTGCGGTCGCGACGGGAGTGTAGATTTTTCACACATGCCCTCTCGATTGTCGAAATACCACCCCTGCTCGATCCTACAATTACTCCTCCGGAAGTGAGGTACCTGCTGACGGGAAGAGCCGGATGTCCGATCAGCCCTGCGTCTTCAGCCGCCATAACCGCCGCCCCAACAGCATACTGAACGAAGAGGTCCGTTCGGGCAAATTCCTTGAGACCCAGGTATATTTTTCCATCAAAACCTTTCACCTCACCGGCACATTTCCATGGAATATCAGAAACATCGAAACGAGTTATCGGTCCGATCCCTGAATGTCCCGATTTAGCCGCGCCCCACGAATCGCGAAGATTTCCCGCAAGAGGTGTAACCGCACCCAACCCGGTAATTACGACCCTTTTCATTATCGATTATTTTAGCATGTCGCCGATTGAACGGTATCCGAGCCGCTGAAAATTTGAAGACTGTCCCATATATTGGAAGGTGGTAGTCAGGAAATCTCCCTTAACCCTTCTTGTCCCGGCCCCGGGCGGAGGCAAAGGAGGATGAAGGGGGATTTTTGATATTAATGTCTCACCTTTAACCCCGCGATTACGCAGATATCTTTTATTTTGGAAATATTTGAACATATGTGTTATTTTAAAGAAACTCGGGGGCAGGAAAAACAATTTGGCTGGAGAGATATTAAAAAAAAGACGCGAAGATCTCGGCCTCACCGTTAAAGAAGTCGCCAATGTCCTCAAAATAAGGACAGAGTTCATCGTGTCGATTGAGAATGATTCCTTCGAAAAACTGCCGGTCCCGGTTTATACGATGGGATATATCAGATGTTATGCGAAGCATCTCGATATAGACGCGGAAGACATAGTTGAATATTACAAGCAGCATATGGTCCTTCCGAAAACCGGTGCAGTTTTTCCGGTAGCTTTCTCACAGAAAAAAAATCCGAAGAGCTTCTACGTCCTGCTGGTTATCATATTATCTTTAGGTGCGTTCTCACTTTTTTCTTATTCACCCTGGCTGTCCGGGAAGCACGCAACGCCCGGCAGGGCTCCTCGGACACTTCCACCGGTCCAGACCGGGCAGGTCGGTCCCGGGCCGGTGCAGCCGGAACAGGCTCCGCAGGACGATTTGCAGCAAACTGTTTACGGGGGAGACGTTATCCAGGCAGCCGAACGCCCCGAAGATAAGTCTGTTCCGGTTGAAGCGGGTCATCATCTAGTGCTTGCTGCAAGCGATATAACATGGGTTCGCATCAGTTTCAGCGAAGGAGAGACAAAAGAAATCCTCTTGCGGGACGGGGAGGAAAAGGAATGGGATTTTCCCGATTCTGCGGCCCTAAAGATAGGAAACGCAGGGGGCATAAGGCTTCACCTGGATGGTAAAGACCTTGGAATCCCGGGCAAGGCCGGAGAGGTAATAACGCTTTCTCTTCCACAATCTGAAACACGGGATTGATTCATCTGCCCATAAATCCCGGGCAACCCTCGAAACCAAAGCATTTTGCTTTTTTCCTCATAATACATCCGGTATTGACGCAAATGGTAACTTTATCGCCGTACGCCTTCATCTGTCTCCTCTCGTTCTCTGCACTTCCGGACGGCTTATCGCGACGCCCTCGTTTTCGAAAAGGATTTTTTTTCCTCTTCATCCCAACTCCATCGCCATAACTTGTATGTATCAACTCTATGATAATATAATTATATTCTTTAATGAAACACCATTCTTACTCGCCCGGCATGGCTGAATATAATGAAGCGCACAGTCGACAAAAGAAAGAGTAAAACCGGAAGCCTGAGTCTTTTGGAAAGGGTATCGGCATCCATTTTGCGATATTCCCTTCTCAAGGGGGGCGAGCGCGTACTTGTGGGGGTCTCGGGCGGCCCCGATTCCATGTGCCTGCTCCATCTGATGCACAGATTGAAGGGCACCTTCGAAATCGATCTGAATTCCGTTTATGTAAATCATAACCTGAGACCGGAAGAAGTGGGCAATGAAATTCTTTTTTGCCGGTCTCTTTCCGAAAGCCTGGGGGTCGATTTCACTGTCAAGTCGATCGATGTGCGGTCTTTTGCGAATGAAAGGCGGCTCACTATTCAGGAAGCCGCCCGGGAGCTCAGGTATAAGGCCTTTGAAGAAGCGGCATCAGAGACAGGAGCAGACAGAGTCGCTCTTGCTCATCACGCCGACGATCAGGTGGAGACCTTCATAATGAGACTTCTCAGAGGAGCGGGTCCGAAGGGTCTCGCCGGAATCCCTGCAAGAAGAGGGAAATTTATCAGACCGTTGATAGATATCGAAAAAAAGGATATCGAGGAGTTCCTCTCATCGGAAGGTATTCCGTTTGTTCTCGATTCATCAAATCTCAAGGGCGATTATCTAAGGAATAAAATCAGACACTCCCTGCTCCCCTCACTCAGGGAAATCAATCCGAACCTGACGGAAACCATTTTGCACACTGTTCAAATTCTGGGTGACGATGAGCGTTACTTCGACCTCCTTGTGACAAAGGCACTTATGAAGTCAGTCAGCAGAAAAACCGCGCAGAAGATAGAACTCTTTCTCGTACCGCTGGAATCTATGGAACCGGTTCACCTGAGGAGGCTCCTCAGGCGCGCAATGGAATCGGTCGAGGGACTCCGGGGAGTTGGTTTTACGCATGTCGAGGACATTACAAAACTGATCAAAGACGGAAGATCCGGGGATCGTCTGTCCCTTCCTGGGGACATAAGGGCTATCAGAGATTATTCCCTTCTCGTTATCACATCCGAGAAGCCCGTCGTGCTGTCGGAGTATGATCTCCATCCCGACGAAACACTTGCCATAAGAGAGGCGGGGATTGCGATACGGGCGTTGACAAAAGGTATACAGCGGGACAGTTGTGACAACAAGACGTCGATTCTCCTGGACGCCGCCGGTGTAACCTTCCCTCTTAAAGTCAGGCCCCGGAAGGCCGGCGATTTTTTCTATCCTCTTGGCTTCGGGAAAAGGAAAAAGCTCCAGGATTTTTTCGTGGATGAGAAGGTCCCGAGGGACGAAAGGGACAGGATTCCAATTGTTCTATCCGGAAGAGATATCGTTTGGGTCGCCGGATACAGGGGGGATAACAGGTTCAGAGTTTCGGATACGACAGAGCGTTTCCTGAGACTCGATCTTCTGAAATGCAACTTCCAGTGATAAAATAATAAGCCGCACATAAGATCAACATCAGGAGGTCGTTTTGACTGATAAGACAAGAGTTCGTTTCGCACCAAGTCCTACGGGCCATCTCCATATCGGCGGGGCGAGGACAGCCCTTTTCAACTGGCTTTATGCGCGTCATTTGGACGGCACGTTCATTTTGAGAATAGAGGACACTGACAGGAGCCGTTCCACTGAAGAGTTTATCGCGGCAATCATCGAAGGCATGAAATGGCTCGGCCTTGACTGGGACGAAGGACCTTTCAGACAGACCGACAGGTTCGATATATATAGAAGATACGCGGAGAGACTGATCAGGGAAGGCAAGGCTTATTATTGCTACTGCACCGCCGAAGAACTGGAGGCACGGCGTAAAGAGGCGATGGAACAGGGCAAATCTCCAAAGTACGACGGCAGATGCAGGCACCTGAAAGAACCACCCGGCGGGAGGAGTGGCGCTGTTCGGTTCATGATGCCGCAGTCCGGGCACACTGTCGTGGACGACCTTATCCGTGGCAAGGTCGTTTTCGAGAATTCCCAACTCGATGATCTTATCATCCTCCGGTCGGACAGCACCCCCACATATAACCTCACGGTAGTCGTCGATGATGTCGATATGAAAATCACCCATATCGTCCGGGGCGACGACCACCTTAACAATACCCCGAAACAGATCCAGCTTTATCAGGCCTTCGGTTATGAAGTCCCTGAATTTGCCCATCTTCCGATGATACTGGGCTCCGACAAAACGAGGCTTTCCAAGCGGCATGGTGCGACATCGGTCCTGGCGTATCGCGAGATGGGATACCTTCCTGAGGCCCTCCTCAATTATCTCGTAAGGCTGGGTTGGTCCCACGGCGACCAGGAGATATTCACCAGGGATGAACTCATCCGGCATTTTTCCTTCGACAGCGTAGGGAAAGCAGCCGCGGTATTCAACCCTGAAAAATTGCTCTGGTTGAACAGTCAGTATATGATGAATACCTCCCCGGATGTGCTCGCTGAAATGGTTATGCCCTTTCTGATCGGGGAAGAGATAGTTTCAGAGGGAGAACAGATTGACCGGGAGTGGCTGGCAAGGGCTATCGATACCTTGAAAGAACGGTCGAAAACGCTGGTTGATCTTGCGAAATCACTCCGCTATTACATTTCCATCGACGTAAAGTACGATCAAAAAGCCAAAGACAAATTCCTTAATGAAAAAACCTTGCCTTATCTGGGTGATCTGCGACATAGGCTGGATACGCTGAATGAGTTTTCACACGCCGCCCTCGAACAGTTATTCAGATCGGTTACTGAAACACACGGCATTAAACTCGGGGCCCTCGCCCAACCCGTCCGGGTCGCGGTGACAGGCGGCGCAGAGAGCCCTGGGATATTCGACGTACTGGAAGTACTCGGAAAGGAAAAGACTCTTAAGAAACTGGACAACGCGATGCGGATGATCGAAACTTCTCAAGGTAGCACAAGATGACGCCTGAAGCGAAAAAGGAAGAGAAAAGGAGCCGTGATATGGTGAAACCCTCTGCTGAGCACTATTCTGATTTCATCAGGGACATCATAAGGCAGGATCGGGAGGCGCAGAAATACGAAGGAAGGGTCCATACCCGTTTCCCCCCCGAGCCGAACGGCTATCTCCATATCGGACACGCAAAATCGATCTGTCTGAATTTCGGCGTTGCGTCCGAATTCGGCGGGCTTTGCAACCTGCGGTTCGATGATACGAATCCCAGCAAGGAAGAAGTAGAATACGTGAAGTCGATCAAATTCGATGTCCGTTGGCTGGGGTTCGACTGGGGAGACCGTTTGTTTTACGCTTCGGATTATTTTCAGCGGCTTTATGAGTGCGCAGTGAGGCTGATCAAAAAGGAGAAGGCCTACGTGTGTGATCTGAGTCCGGATGAAATCAGGAAATACCGGGGCACACTCACTGAACCGGGAAAGGAAAGTCCGTTCCGGATGAGGACACTGGAAGAAAACCTCGACCTCTTCGAGCGAATGCGGGCGGGGGAGTTCGATAGCGGTTCTCATACCCTTCGGGCAAAGATCGATATGTCTTCGGGCAATCTCAACATGCGGGACCCGGTCATGTATCGGATAATGAAAGCGGAACATCACAGGACCGGCCGCGACTGGTGCATTTATCCCATGTACGATTTTGCCCACTGCATCTCGGATTCGGTCGAAGGCATCACCCATTCTCTCTGCACGCTTGAATTCGAAGATCATCGCCCGCTCTATGACTGGTATCTCGATCAACTGAGGCTTTACCATCCGCAGCAGATAGAATTTGCGCGCCTGAACCTCAGCCATACGGTGCTGAGCAAACGGAAATTGCTTAAACTGGTGCAGGAAGGCCATGTCTCAGGATGGGACGATCCGAGGATGCCGACGATTTCAGGACTGAGGAGACGCGGGTACACCCCGGAGTCCATCCGGAATTTCTGCGAACGCATCGGGGTCGCCAAGCGGGACAGCGTTGTCGATATCGCTCTTCTCGAATATTGTCTCAGGGAAGACCTTAATAAACGGGCACCCCGCGTTATGGCTGTTTTGCGCCCTCTTAAAGTGGTCGTAGTAAATTATCCCGAAGGTCAATCAGAGGAACTGGAGGCAGTAAACAACCCTGAAGACCCTTCCATGGGAACGAGAAAGGTGCCTTTTTCGAGAGTGCTTTATATCGAGAAGGACGATTTCCGCGAGGACCCTCCGAAAAAGTATTACCGCCTTGCTCCCGGTCGGGAAGTGAGGCTGAGATATGCCTATTACATTACATGTATCGATGTCATTAAGAATAAAAATGGTGAAGTGACTGAACTCCACTGCACGTACGACCCCCAGACCCGGGGGGGCGATTCTCCCGACGGACGGAAGGTAAAATCGACGCTCCATTGGGTTTCAGCCTCCCATGCATTACAGGCTGAAGTGCGGCTGTACGACCACCTCTTCCTGAACCCGGACCCGGCCTCTGTGGACGACTCCGATTTCAAGGCCGCGCTGAATCCTGACTCGCTGGTGACACTGAGGTCGTGCCGCCTTGAGCCGGGCCTCGCCTCCGCTGAACCGGGGTCCATTTATCAATTTGAGAGGCAAGGGTATTTTTGCGTCGATTCCATGGACTTAATGCCGGGATCTCCGGTCTTTAACCGGACGGTAACACTTCGCGATACATGGGCAAAAATCGAGAAAAAACAGTGAAGCGGAGCGGAAACGCTAAGCGCAATCTCGCTCATCGGGATTGCATCGTGATATCAAATTTGTTATATTCCAGGTATCGATAATAACACTTTATTCGTATGCCTTTTCTTCAGGAAAACTTGAGACTGTCAAGATTTCCCGGAACTGCTCCGGAAGAGCGGTGTTCTGAACCCTTTTGCACCCGAGGATAAAATAAACCGAAATGAGTTACATCGCCGTCATAGGGGCGGGAAGTTGGGGAACTACACTCGCCAGTTTACTGGTTGAGAAAGATTATGATGTATCGCTCTGGGCCTTCGAGAGGGAACTCGCTGAAGAGATAGCCGTTTCCAGAACGAACCATGTCTACTTGCCGGGGTTTTCCTTACCCGATGGAATTAAATCGACGCATATCATCGCGGATGCCGTCAAAAGGGCCCGTTATGTGGTAAACGTAGTGCCCACGCAATTCACCCGAAAGGTCTTCTCTGAAGCGGCCGGTCTCCTCCGGGAGGACGCCGTTATCGTCAGTGCGTCAAAGGGCATCGAGCAGCGGACTCTCCTCACCGTTTCCTCAGTCCTGAGCGAGATCTGCGGCCGGGGAATAGCTGTCCTGTCCGGTCCGAGTTTCGCCCGGGAAGTAATGAGCAAGCTGCCGACCGCAGTGACACTCGCCACCCGTAACCCCGGCGAGAATCTCCTCCTCCAGGAGATCTTCAACACCTCTTATTTCAGGGTTTACACCCATTCGGATATTCTTGGGGTTGAACTCGGCGGGGCACTGAAAAATGTCATGGCCATAGCCTCGGGAATATGCGACGGACTAGGGCTCGGTCATAACTCAAGAGCGGCCCTTATCACTCGCGGGTTGGCCGAGATTACCAGACTCGGTGCAGAAATGGGTGCGGATCCGAAGACTTTTTCGGGACTGAGCGGTCTCGGTGATCTCGTGCTCACGTGCACAGCTGCTCTGTCGAGGAATTATTCCGTTGGGGTGAAATTAGGGCAGGGGATAAGTCTCAAGGACATTCTCTCCTCTACGAGGAGTGTTGCAGAAGGTGTGGCGTCGTCTTTATCCGCTTATGAACTTTCACGCAAGTACGGGATAGAGATGCCTATTGTCGAACAGGTCTACGAAGTCCTCTATAAGGATAAGAGTCCTGCTGAAGCCGTCCATATGCTGATGAACAGGGCACTGAAATCGGAGTTTTGAACAAAGGGAAGAAGCTCTTGGCTACTGCCGGGGTCTCTTTTATTGTTGCGGTCCCATGCATAATGAAAAAATAAAGAAAATCCTGGATTCGGTCAGGAGCGGAAAAGTTTCCGTAGACCGGGCGATCGATGTCTTAAAGGACCTAACCTATGAAGACCTCTCTTTTGCGAAAATAGACCACCACAGGCACCTTAGATTAGGGGTACCGGAGGTCATTCTTGCCTCCGGCAAAACATCCCGGCAAGTAAAGGATATTGCCGGTTCCATGTACAGAAAAGGAAGAAGTTTCCTCATCACTCGGGCCTGGAAAGAATTGTACGATTTGCTGGAGATGAAGTCTGCAGTATTCTACCCGGCTTCCGGAATCATCTCTGTGGGAGAAGTAAAGAAGAAGAAAGGGAGTATACTGGTCCTAACAGCGGGTACCTCCGATATGGCGGTCGCAGAAGAAGCCGCTGTCACCGCATCCTTTCTCGGGAGCAAGGTCCACACGGTCAATGACGTCGGTGTTGCGGGATTGCACAGGCTGATGGACAAAGCCCATTTCTTCAAGGAAGCACGAGTCATCATAGTAGCGGCTGGAATGGAGGGGGCACTCCCTTCCGTCGTAGGGGGATTAACAGACAAGCCGATCGTCGCTGTACCAACTTCTACGGGATATGGTACAAGCCTAGGCGGACTTACCGCACTATTTTCCATGCTTAATTCCTGCGTGCCGGGTATCGCGGTTGTAAACATCGATAATGGGTTCGGCGCCGGATGCCTCGCGCACAAGATCAATACCATGCGTTGACATCGGGCGTGTCGCTGAACTATACTGTAGCTAACCCTTGGGGGAGGCCTCGATGCCTGAGAGTTTCTCGTATCGCGAGAGAGACCCCTTGAACCTGATATGGATAATTCCGTCGTAGGGAGTAGGGAAGCAGGAGGTAAGGCAAACCGTATCCCAAAAGGGATGCGGTTTTTTTATTTTATGAGACTGACGGTCAACGGTGAGACGCGTGAAGGATTGCACGCGACGACGGTCGCGGAACTGCTCGAAGAACTGAGGATCGTCCCCGGCAGGGTGGCGGTTGAAGTAAACAGGAACATAGTAAGAAAGACCGAATATGAGAGCTTCGAGCTGCACGAAGGAGACGCGGTTGAGGTCGTGAATTTCGTGGGAGGAGGATGAGAGTCGACACGATGGAAGACACACTTGTAATCAAAGGCATGGAGTTTCGCTCCCGGCTCTGGGTCGGGACAGGCAAATACAGGGACTTCGAGGAAACTGCGAAGGCGATCGAAGCATCGGGTGCGGACGTCGTGACGGTCGCCGTCCGGCGGGTAAACATTACCGACAGGAAATCCGAAAACCTTCTGGATTACATCGATCCAAAACATTATAAAATTCTGCCGAATACCGCCGGATGCTACACTGTAGAGGATGCTCTCAGATATTCCAGACTCGCGCGGGAAGCCGGCGTGTCGGATATGATAAAGATCGAGGTGATCGGGGACGAAAAGACCCTCTTTCCCGACGTTGTAGGCCTGTTGGAAGCTACCGAAATACTCGCGAAAGAAGGTTTTATAGTCCTCCCGTATACGAATGACGACCCCATTATGGCTAGGCGTCTTCTCGATGCGGGGGCGGCAGCCGTAATGCCTCTGGCGGCGCCGATCGGTTCCGGTCTCGGAATCCGCAATCCTTACAATCTGAAGATCATCCTCGAGACCCTCAAGGCCCCGGTCATAGTCGATGCGGGAGTCGGCACGGCGTCTGATGTAGCTGTTGCAATGGAGCTCGGATGCGACGCGGTCCTGTTGAACACCGCTATTGCAGGGGCAAAGGACCCTATCAGGATGGCTGCCGCGATGAAGCATGCCGTCATCGCGGGAAGACTCGCGTACCGGGCGGGAAGGATCCCGAAGAAATTATACGCGACCGCAAGCAGCCCGCTCGAAGATATGTTATAACGAAAATTATCCAGGATTCTCTGGAATATACTGAGAGGCGGACAGAAAAATATAACACCGCCGTTGTACTTGACGGGGAGGCGAGAAGTAAGATGCATGCATACAGGTACCAGGAAATCGCGTATCTGATAGTGCCCATAATGCTTGGTTTGGAATTTTTCATGTGCGCAAAAGAAGAGAAAAAGGAAAAAAATGAGTCTTCACTGGGATTTTATGTGCTCGATCTCCTGGGATTCATGTTTACTGCCCTGTTGCCGGCTATTTTTATCTTTACGATCTGGGCTGTCGAGACCAAGGCGTTTCCCTTACAGTCATCCGCGCTTGCGAGACTGGACAGATATGCGGTCATGTTTTTTTTCATGGGGGCATGGTGGCAGGTATATCTCTTCAGCGCACTGCGGGCGCGGAGGATGGCGACGGGCGGGATGAAAAAATCGTATCTTTGGCTGCCTTTTCTCCTGTTCGGGGTCTTCATTTCCGTTCTTGTGCTCTGGGTATCGCCCTGGAATCTCAAGTGGATATCTGTGGCGTGGTTCTTTCTGATTTTCGGGATATTGAGCCTGACCGGTGCAAGGCTGAAAACGATCGAAAAGACAATGTGGGGTTTGGCCGTCGCGACCTTCCTTTTTGAGAATGTGATTTTTATGTGGCTCGAGAGCGTGGTATGAATAGAGAAAAATACTCCGCTCTTAGTGAGGCGATACCACGGACAGCCGGGACGATCGATTTCAGATTATATCTGATAACGGACAGAAAACTCTTTCCGGGCGTAGACGCCCTTTTCGGTGCCGTTGAAAAGGCTTTGGCCGCAGGCATAAGAGCTGTGCAGCTCAGGGAGAAGGACCTTGAAATCAGGGAGCTGCTGGGGATGGCCCGCAGCATGAGAGAAATGACGAAAAAACATAAGGCCGGACTCTTCATCAACGACAGGGTCGATATCGCCCTGGCCGTCGGTGCCGACGGCGTGCATCTCGGAAAAGCCGGCATGCCGGTTTCCGCCGTCAGAAAAATTACAGGAAAAAACATGCTCATCGGCTCGTCTGCCCACAGCCTCGAGCAGGCCAGAGAAGCCGAATCCGGGGGGGCCGATTTTATCACACTTGGTCCGGTCTATGACACTCCCTCCAAGAGGCGCTATGGAAAGCCGCTCGGACCGGAAATCATTAAGTCCCTGATCAAGGAAATCTCATGTCCGGTTTTTGCGATCGGCGGGATTAAGCCGCCCCTGATACCGGAGGTTTTAAATGCGGGGGCTTTCGGGGTCGCCCTGATCTCCGGGATTCTGGCATCAGGCGACATAACAACAAGAACCGAGGAATATATGAGGTTACTTCAATGACGAGAATAGAAATGGCAAAAAAAGGAATCGTGACGGAAGAGGTAAAAATGGTGGCTCTCGCCGAGAGAATCCCGCCGGAACAACTTTCTGAAGATATCGCTCTGGGGGTAAGCACCATCCCTGTAAATAAAAACCGGGATATTACCCCCCTGGGCATAGGCAGGAACCTCCGGACGAAAATAAACGCGAATATCGGCACATCCAAAGACATGATCTCGATCGACGGAGAGATGGAGAAACTCGACGTACTGGTGAGATATGGGGCGGATGCCGTTATGGACCTTTCCACGGGGGGTCCGATCAGGGAACTGCGAACCATGATGCTCAAGAGATCGACCATCGCAGTGGGCACGGTCCCTATCTACGAAGCAGCGGTGAGGACCGCAGAACAAAAAGGGGCTATCGCGAAGATGACCCCGGACGAACTTTTTTCCGTAATAGATGAGCAGGGGGCCGCAGGCGTCGATTTCGTCACTGTCCACTCGGGCCTCACCATGAAGGCCGTGGACAGGCTCAGGAATGAAGGAAGACTCCTGGATATTGTCAGCAGGGGAGGCTCGTTCCTTCTCGAATGGATGATCTATAACGAGAGAGAGAACCCCCTTTTCGAGCAGTTCGACAGGCTCCTGGAGATAGCACGCGCCTATGACATGACGCTCAGTCTCGGCGACGGTATGCGGCCGGGCTGCCTTGCCGATGCCACCGACCGGACCCAGATCGAGGAACTGCTGACGCTCGGCGAGTTGAGGGACAGGGCGGTCGAGCAGAATGTCCAGGTAATCATCGAGGGTCCCGGACATGTACCACTCAACCAGGTGGAATTAAACGTTAAACTCGAAAAGGAGATTTGCAAAGGAGCTCCCTTCTACGTGCTCGGCCCTCTGGTAAGTGATATCGGGATGGGATACGACCATATCACAGCAGCTATAGGAGGAGCTGTTGCAGGGGCGGCGGGAGCGGATTTTCTCTGCTATGTGACACCTTCCGAACATATAAGGCTCCCCACCATCGAAGATGTCAAAGAAGGCGTCATCGTATCGAAACTCGCAGCCCATGCGGCCGATATTGCAAAAGGGATAAAAGGGGCGATAGAAGCCGATATACAGATGGCGAAATGCAGGAAGGCGCTTGACTGGAACGGGCAGATTGCTTTAAGCCTCAACCCGGACAAGGTCAGACAATGGAGGGCGGAGGTGCCTCCTGCGGAGACGGACGTCTGCAGCATGTGCGGTGAATTCTGTGCAATCAGGACGGTCGAGCGGGCATTGAGAAAAAACGGATGATACCGCAGGCCCGGAAGGCGAAAGCCATGCTTCTTCTGGGACCTACCGGTGTGGGCAAAAGTCCTCTCGGTGACTGTCTCGAGCAGAGGGGGGTCAACGGCTCAAGATGTCTTCATTTCGATTTCGGACACCGTTTGAGACATCTTGCGGGCCACACGTCGCCATCTGTGGATTTCCATGTGAACGATCTTCTTTTTATCCGGAAAGTTCTGGCCGAAGGTTTACTGCTCGAAAAAGAGCATTTCTCCCTTGCCGAAAAAATATTTCGTTCTTTTCTCCGTCAAAAATCTTTTTGCGAAAATGATATCCTGGTGCTGAACGGACTTCCCAGACACGCCGCGCAGGCAGAGGACATGGAAAATCTTGCTGATATTCAAACTCTTGTCATACTCGAATGTACGGCGGAAGAAGTGCACAAGAGGATCGAGGGAAATGTAGGCAAGGACAGGACGGACCGCGTCGACGACAGCATCGAAATGATCAGGAAGAAACTCGGGATCTTCGAGCGCCGGACAGCACCTTTGGTGGATTTTTATTCGAACCGGGGAAGGCGTTTATGCCGCATAAAGGTAACAGCCGCCTCTACCCCGGAGGACATATATAAAGACTTTCTTACAATGTCCGCCGTTGTAAGGTAAAGTTTAGTAAAATGGAAAAATATTTTTTTTCGCTCGGCACAAAGCTGCATAGTGTCCTTACAGATGCTCGGTGTCATGTTACACGCTCAACAGGCGTCATTCCCGCAATCCCGAATGCTTTCGGGAGTCGGGAATCCTTTCAGGAATTCCGGAAAGATTCTCGCCCCGTCCTTCTTGGCGGTTCGCCGTAGCGAACGAGTTGCTGAGGAGACCGTACGAGCCGGAATGACAACGTGAGGCTAATAGAGAAAATTAATTAAATATTTTTCGATAAGACAGTATTTGTTATGGCATATTCCACTGGAAGTTACGAGTGAGAAAAATTGTTCATTTACGTCATATCCAGGAGCGAGGAGATTATATGCGTTTTATGATAGGATTTTTGCTGTTATTTTTTTTAACATGTTCCCCAGCTGGAGCTTTCACGGAAAAGGAAATTCCGGAATATTCACTGACGGTACGGTTTGATCCTGAGAAGAAGGTCATCGCCGGGACCTCGGTGATTTCTCTTTCTGCGGGTGAAACCCGTACTATAAGCACTGCGGGACTCAGGATCGTGACCGCTTCGATAAACGGGATCCCGGTCAATCCGGAACCCGGCGTTTCTGTTATTTCCTTCCAGCCCGCCTCGAAAGATGACAAGTTGAAAATTGAATATGAGTTTTTCCTTAATCAGGGGGAGAGCGCCGACGACAATACGCCGCCTGCTGTACTATCGGAGGGTATATCACTCACGTCGGGCTGGTATCCGGAACTCGAGGGCCTTGCAATATACCATTTGACCGCACTCCTGCCGAAAGGGCTGGAGGCAGTATCTGAAGCCGATGAGATAACGGTCAGAGAGACCGGGGAGAGGGAACGGGAATTTTCTTTTTCCTTCCAGCATCCGCTCGGAGGCGTTTCGCTTATAGCGGGACGGTACGAGATCGGAATCGACGAACACCAAGGAAAAAAAATTTACACATATCTTTTCCCCGAGGATGCAGGTCTTGGCCGTGTCTATATCGAATATGCGAAGAAATATCTGGAACTATTTTCTGATTCCTACGGGGACTACCCTTACCAAAGATTTTCCATAATCGAGTGCGAGGCGCCGACCGGGTCTTCCTTCCCGACATTTACTCTGATCGGAAAAGAAGTTCTGAGATTGCCCTTCATTCCCGAGACCTCGTTGGGTCATGAGATTCTCCATCAATGGTTCGGCAATATGGTCTATATCGATTATGAAAATGGAAACTGGTCCGAGGGACTCACGACATACCTAGCGGACCACAGGTTCGAAGAAATGAAAAACGCTGGAGACAAATACAGAAAGCAGATGATGATCAAATATCAGAGTTATGTTACTCCGGCAAATGACTTTCCTCTCAAGGATTTTACCGTCAAGACGGACAAGGTGTCCGGCGCAATCGGATATGAGAAGTCGGCGATGGTCTTCCACATGCTCAAGAAACTCTTAGGCGAAGAGTTATTTCACCAGTCGCTCAGAAAATTTGTCGACAGTAACAGGTTCAAACCGGCCTCATGGTCCGATATCAGAACAGCCTTCGAGTCAGTTTCGGGACAAGACCTTTCCTGGTTTTTCAGCCAGTGGATCGAGAAGACAGGCGCGCCTGACCTGGAGCTTCAGCATGTGCGACTGACATATAAGGGATCGAAGGCCATCGTAGGCTTCGAAGCTATTCAGAATACGGAAAACTTCAGAATTCATCTTCCTGTGGTCCTGGAAACTGACGACGGGAAAGAGGAGAAAGTTTTCGCACTTCGGGAAGAACTCTCCGATCTCGAGATAGAGACCGACGAACGCCCTTTGAAACTTGTCGTCGATGGCGGCTATGATGTATTCCGGACACTCTCGTCGGAAGAATTCCCTCCCGTCGTATCCCGTCTTCTGGGTGACAAAGACAGATTCTTTGTCCTTCCGGAATGTGGGAGGGACGAATATGAAGCCGTAGCCGGATATCTGACGGCCGAGGGATTTAAGGAAAAAGAAGGAGAGCGGTTAAGTTTCGAGGATGTCGATAAGTCATCATTCATTATTTTCGGTTCGGACTCCATAACCGCGAAAAGATTGTTCGGAACACCGGAAAAAATATCCGGCGACTTTTCTTTCAGTGTCAGAGAAAACCCTTTTAATCCTTCCCGCGTAATAGCCCTGGCCGACGGGACCGATATCCCCGGCATGATTAATTACATGAGAAGAATTCCACATTACGGCAAATATACCACTGTTGTCTTTGAGGCGGACGGGGGCGTCAAGAAAGAGATTACAGAATCCCCCAACGGTCTTGAAGCAACAGTGACTCAGGAGGTCCCTGGTATGGAGATTTCCCGCATAATCGATGTGCCCCGGATCATTAACGAAATCGGCGACAGGAAAATTATTTATATCGGAGAAAGACACGACAGCTTCGGGGATCACCGTGTCCAACTGGATATAATCAGGAAATTACACAAGAAAGGTTATCCGATAGCTATCGGCATGGAGATGTTCCAGAAACCCTTTCAAAAAGCCCTTGACGACTACATCTCGGGGCTGATAGATGAAAAAGAATTTCTGAAAAAATCCGAATATTTCGAGCGATGGGGATTTGACTATCATCTCTACAGGGAAATTCTGCTTTATGCCCGCGATTTGAGAATACCCGTCGTCGCGCTCAATATCAGGAAGGAAATAGTCTCCAGGGTCGCAAAAGAGGGATTATACGCACTCCCCGAAGAGGACCTAAAAGATCTGCCCAAAGACATGGACTTCTCAAACCTTCAATATAAAGAAATGCTGAAAGATTTTTTCGGGATGCATCAGGATTCCGGTGAGAGAAGCTTCAATTTTTTTTATCAGGCGCAGATCCTGTGGGATGAGTCGATGGCCCATTCCATCGATGCCTACCTCAAGGAAAACCCGGACCGCCGGATGGTCGTCCTGGCTGGAATCGGCCATCTGGCATTCGGCTACGGAATCCCGCACCGGGCCCATCGTTTAAATGGCCTCGAATACTCGATCGTCCTCAACAATTCCGACGTCGAGGAGAATATCGCAGACTTTATTCTCTTCCCCGAACCCGTCGAATATCCTCATTCACCAAAACTCATGGTCTTTCTCGAAAAAGAGGAGGGAAAAGTCAGGATCGCGGGGTTCCCTTCCGACAGTCTTTCCGAGAAGGCGGGACTGCAGAAGAGTGATATTATTATCTCGATGGATGGAACTAAGGTCGAGGACATCGCCGATATCAAGATCTTCCTCCTCGATAAAAAGAAGGGAGAGACCATAACAGTAACGGTGATGAGAGACAGGTTTCTTTTCGGACCCGAGGAAAAGGAATATCGGATTACTTTGTAGGTATTCCCGGCAAAAAAAGGGCCCTATAAGGGCCCTTCCCATAACCGTGTTCGTCGGCTCTATTAATATCCCCCTGCTTTTTTCTTCGGGGTTTCGGCAGGAGCAGTTGATTCGCCGGGAGCCTTCTCTTCAGCCGGAGCCATACCTTCCTGAGGAGCCTGTTCGCCCGGAGCCATACCTTCCTGAGGAGCCATCTGTTCACCCGGGGCTTGCTCCGCCGGTGCCATTTCTTCCTTTGGGGCGGGCTCTGTGGTCATCGGGGCTTCCTCCTTCTTCTTGCACCCGGCAAACACCACCAGCGAAAATGCCACCACAACAGCGAGCATCAGAATAAATATTTTTTTCATTCTCACTCACCTCCTTCCATTGAATAATTTACGGTCATCCTGTTGATGATCCAATATGGTGAAATAGTATATCTTTACCGGGCGACTGTCAACAAGAATCTCAGAAAATTATACGCGTCCGGATACCGGCCGGGATACTTCACAGCCCTGTATAACACCTCCTATCTCCATTTTAGTTGATGGGTTTCACTTGTCAACCTATTTTCACGGGCGTTATAATTCGAAGATGGTAACTGCCCTGACTATAGCAGGGTTCGATCCGTCCGGCGGGGCCGGACTCCAGGCGGACCTGAGAGTTTTTCATCTCTTCGGTGTCTATGGACTTTCGGTCGTCTCATCGCTGACTGCCCAGAATTCTTCCGGTGTCGATAGTGTGCTCCCGGTAGGTAATGCATTTGTGAAAAGGCAATTGACAGTCCTCATGTCGGACATGAGGCCCGACGCCGTCAAGACGGGTATGCTGCTCACGGAAGAGAATGTCGAGGTCGTATCCCATATTGTCAAAAGATATTCGCTGAGAAACGTTGTCGTCGACCCGGTTATGGTATCCTCAGGCGGCACGGCACTGTCGGAGAGAGGGACTCCTGAGGCCGTGCGGAAAATGTTATTACCCCTCTGCACGCTGATAACCCCTAATATCTCTGAGGCGGGTGTTCTTACGGGTCTTCCCGTCGGGAACAGGGCCGAAATGGAAAGGGCCGCTCTTAAGCTGGCCGATTACGGCTGCGAGAACGTGATCATTACTGGAGGGCACCTCGATAAGGTCGCGCTGGACGTAGTCTACACCGGAGACTTCCATTACCTGAGAAGCAGAAAAGTTGAGGGTGAATATCACGGCACGGGGTGCTTTTTTTCCGCTGCGCTCACCGCCCTGCTCGCCCGCGGTCACAGCGTGCCCGAAGCTGCTCGACTGGCAAAAAAATTCATGAATAAAGTTTTTACAAAAACTTTTACGCCCGGAAAAGGAATGCGCCTTTTCGGGATATAAAATCATGATTTTATCCAGACATGCTCAACGGTGCCGGCACTCCGGGGACTTTTCCCGAAGATGACGTAACCCTTCTTCACATCTAAAGATTTTTTAAAACTCTCTGTGGTAAAATGCAAAGATGATCGAAGAAATCGGGGTAGTAAAGAGCGTTGAAGGCGTGTTGGCGAAGGTCGATGTTCCCAAGAAAAGCGCCTGCGAGGGCTGTACCGCCGGCACGTGCAAGCCCGATGAACAATGCATGGAGATCGAGGCGCTCAATCAGGCCGGCGCAAAAGTCGGACAAAGAGTAAAGATTACAGTTAAATCAATCACTTACATGAAGGGGACCTTGCTTG
>JBECKU010000127.1:0-7882 GCA_040235385.1 Candidatus Sulfobium sp.
CTTCAGACATATGAGATGGTCATGGTGTCTCTGGCCGTATTTCTGCTCATACCTTGCCTTCTGATTTCCGATTTTGATCTCTTCAGCGAGACCGCATTCGCACATGAGACTGAGATTACGGTGGACAGTGGCGTAGCCTATTTCGGGATTCTTATCTTTTATGATGTTGAACAACTCTTCCACGGTGATATGTTTATGCGCGGAGAGAAAGGCATCGACAATAACTTCCCGCTGCCTTGTAGAACGCAGCCCTTTCTCTCTAATACAATCGAAAAAAAGGTTCTTAGCTTCCCTTCCCGACAAATTGACTCCTAATCAATAATGATAATTGTTATCATTATATCCGGATAGGACATCCAGTGTCAACTATTTTTTTGAATTTTTCCAGAAGTGGCAGACCTAATAATGCTTGATGGTCGAAACGCCGCACCTGTAGGCATCGTCACCGACTTTATCACACCATTTGACGACGACATAACGGTCTTCGGTCCAGGACCCTTTGCAACAGATTCTCAGCAGTCTTCCGGCCGGGACGGCTTCACGGGTCAATATGCTCATACCGGACTTGCTTTCTTCTATGAGCACCCCGTCCTTTTCATTTGAGTCGGATGCATTCGCCCATACAATATCCCCGACTACCTGCTCCCGGATTTCCTTGCGCCTCTCTTTACCATCGAATTCCATACTGCGCGATTATATAAAATAAAACCGGATTATTTCAATCACAAAATATTCACGTTATCCGTGTCTCTGTCTCCCGGAAGCGCAGAGTTAAAATGGGTGTTCCCGTCTACAGGAAAAGCGATCGGAATTTCAGGGCTGGTAAGCCGATTTGTCCCCGATGTCAAAATGGATGGGCATAAAGATCTTTCTGAACATGAAGAAGACCAGCATTGCCGCGATAAACGCAAGACAGAATGCAGCCGCCTCGGGAGTAAATACCCCGATTGCGTAAAAGAAAGTAAAAGCAGGCAGGAAAAGGGCGAGTAGATAGCCCTCAAGGAGTCTGAAACAGAATGCCTCCTTTGCAGCGACGAAGCCGAGACAGAGGGAGAGAGGGATCAATAGTAATGCACCGTAAGACGGCGTTCTCAAAAGTGGAACCACTGGGTTGCCATGCCCTATCAGAAACAGCAGGCCGAGACAAGCCAGAGCAAGGAAATAGATTTTCTTCAATACCCTGTAAAATTTACCTACGTAAAGATGGATAAAAAAAACGCTGAGCCCGACACCGATATAAAGCAGCAATAAAAAGACGTTCAGGATAATCCCCGATACGATCGGCGGATAAGCGCGAGAAATGCTTTTGACGGCAACGAACGCCGCGAGAGATATAATCAGGGCCGACAGAAGAATGCCAATCCTGTAAAGTACTACAGTAATTTTGTCCTCCCGTGTGAGAGGCTGAAAAAAAGTTTTTTCTCCCATGACCTCTGCTTAAGTATACCATTATGATGACATTTTTTTTGATGGCGGTTATAATCTGCATAACACAATTCTGATGGTCCGGGAGAGATATAATGCCGAGTATAACAGTGCAGAGTTTTTTGAAAATGAAGTCGGACGGAAAGAAGATAACCATGCTCACTGCCTATGACTATCCTTTCGCACGGATTTTGGATGAAGCCGGCATTGACGGGGTCCTCGTTGGAGATTCTCTCGGGATGGTCGTACAGGGACTGGAGAATACTCTTCCCGTGAGTATGGATGAGATGATCTATCATACGAAGATGGTGTCCCGCGGCGTCAGGAATGCGCTTGTGATAGGCGATATGCCTTTTATGTCATACCAGACAGGGACCGGGGATGCCCTGAGAAATGCCGGGAGATTTCTCAAGGAGGCGGGAGCTTCTGCGATAAAGCTGGAGGGAGGCAGGGAAGTAGCGGAACAGATCAGAGCGATGACAAGGTCGGACATCCCCGTGATGGCCCATATAGGACTCACCCCTCAGTCCATACACCGGATGGGCGGCTACAAGGTCCAGGGCAAGACGGCAGATGCGGCGAAACGACTGATCGAAGAAGCGCATATGGTCGAAGATGCGGGTGCTTTTTCTCTTCTCCTCGAGGCGATACCGATGGAGCTCGCGAAAACTATTACAGATGAATTGACGATACCGACCATCGGTATCGGGGCCGGGCCCCATTGCGACGGGCAGGTTCTCGTGCTCCATGATGTGATCGGTCTGTTCGAAAGGTTCGTGCCTAAGTTCGTGAAGCGGTATGCCGATTTAAGGGGAGAAACGCTCAGGGCGGTCAGGGAATACCGGGAAGAGGTTGAAAAGGGGCTTTTCCCTTCCGAAGAAAACAGTTTTCAGTAACAAACCAGCCCGGTTAATTCATAAACTTTTCTGAGTGAAAGGAGGGACATAGTCTCCGAGCTAATTCTCACTGCGTTCCGAGGCTTTTGCCTCTTTATTCAATAAATATCACACTGTAGGACTACCTGCCTGCCGGCAGGCAGGTCGGCAAAATTTATCCGCCTTTGGAGGAGAAACCGCCCGGAGACCATGTCCCTCCTTTGTCGCAGGTCAATAGATCTGGAATTTATGAATAAATGTGGGTTAGAGATTCTCAGCCCTGATCTTCAGTATGCGGCGGCCCTTCATGCTTATGATGGTGAGCTTCTTCGTCTCGGTATTATAGGTATCGCCCACGGAAGGAAGTCTCTGGAAACTGTGCAGGAGGAAGCCGCCCAGTGTGTCGTATTCGTTAGACTCGGGGATATCGAAATCGTAGTCCTCGTTAAGGTCCCTTATCGCAAGGGATGCGTCTATGAGCATCGTGCCGTTTCTCATGATATTAACCGGGCTCTCCGTATCGTATTCATCCCGAATTTCTCCGACGATCTCTTCCAACAGGTCCTCTATCGTGACCAGGCCTATTACCGAGCCGTATTCATCCACGATTAGGGCCATATGGAGCCTCTTTTTCTGCATCTCGCGCATGAGGGCGCTTATCTTCATGCTCTCGGGAACGAAGAGTGGCGTATGAAGCAGCTTCGGGATCACGATGTCACGCTTAAAGGCGAGTTCGTTAAAAACGTCTTTGCTGTAGAGAATGCCCTTGATATCCGTTTTCTCCCTGTCATAGACCGGATATCTTGAGAAATTCTCTTCGGTGATGGTTTTCAGGATCGTTTCGGGAGAATCGTTGATATCGAAGGCGACCATCTCGGCAACGGGCACCATTACCCCTTTGGCGGAAATGTCGGCGAACCTGAAAACACTGTGAATGAGCTCCTGTTCAGTCGGCTCGAAGATACCTTTGTCCTTCCCTTCCTCTATCAGGAGCTTGATCTCTTCTTCGCTTATGAAAGAACGTTCGGAAAAAGCCTTTGTACCAAAGGGCTTAAGGAAGAGGTTGCTGCTCACGGTCAGGATATTCACGAAAAAAGACGAGATCCTGGAGACGAACGTTATCGGACCGGCCACAAAAAGTCCGACCCTTTCGGGGTTTCTCAGGGCGATAGACTTCGGAACAAGTTCTCCGATAATGAGAGAGAGGTAGGAGATGACGACAACGACAATGCCGATGGAGATCGCTGGTGCAGCCTGAGCAATAAAAGGCACGGGGACCTGTGCGATAAGGGGTTCCAGCGACGTCACCGAGGCCGCCCCGCCTATTGCCGATGCGAGAGCGCCCATAACGGTTACGCCTATCTGTACGGTAGCAAGGAACCTGTCGGGCTCGGACTGAAGCTTGAGCAGGACATCGGCGTTGCGGTTGCCTTTTTCGGACAGATTTCTGATATAAGACTTGCGGGAAGTTACGACGGCGATTTCAGATGCGGCAAAAAAGCCGTTCAGAATCAGGAAGATCAGGATAAAAATAATTTCCAGTGTCATTATCTATTTGCTACATATTATACATAAATGCGGGTTTCGGTCAAAACGGCTCCGGTCCGGCATTAACAGGCATTCATATCACCGAGTGAAAACTGAACGATAGCGACAGCGGCGATCGCGGCCGTCTCGGCCCTGAGGATCCTTTTGCCGAGCGAAGCGCACACAAAGCCGTTCTGCGTAGCAGCCTTTATCTCGCCTTCGGCGAACCCACCCTCGGGTCCTGTGAAAAGTCTTATTTCTTCAGCCCCCCGGAACCCGTCCATCACGTTACAGAGACTTTCCCCTCCCTGTTCCCAGAAGATAATGCCAGGCCCTGGATGAACAGTGGTGAAAACGTCTCCGATCTCCAGAGGCTCATGAACCGCAGGGATAATCGACCGGCCGGACTGGCGCGCGGCCTCTTCCGCGATCTTCCTCCACCTCGTGAGTTTTCTTGTCTGTCTTACCTGACTTCTCTCCGTGATGACAGGCCGGACCTCATTCACACCGAGTTCCGTAGCTTTCTGGATTACGAAATCCATCTTTTCTCCTTTGAGGATGCCCTGGAACAGAGAAATACAAAGACGGGATTCCGGACGCGGCTCACACTCTCCGAGAACTTTAATAGTTACGTCTTTTTTTGAAATACCGACGATCTCCGCGGAATAGGATTTTCCTTTAAGGTCGGTTACTGATAAGAGGTCTCCGGCGGAGCACCGGAGTACGGAGGAGAGGTATCTGGCCTTTTCGCCCTTTACTGTCAGCCCCTGTCCGATCCTGATCCCTGAGAGAAATATCCTCGGAATTATCAGTTTTCGACTCCGGTGAAAAGGTCCTTAAGTCTTTCTTTGAAACTCTTTGACACTTCATCGCCGCTGATCGATGCAAATTCCTCGAGCAGTTCTTTTTGTTTGGATGTGAGCTTCCTGGGCACATCGACATAGACCTTTACGATCTGGTTGCCCCTCTGATGCCCGCCGACGCGCGGGGCGCCTTTTCCTCTAAGGAAGAATAATTTTCCCGAGGGCGTTCCAGCCGGGACCTTGATTTTAGCGGTCCCATCCAGGGTCGGGACTTCGATCTCGCTCCCCAGCGCGGCCTGTGGGAAAGAGACTGGGACCTCGCAGAAGAGTTCAGTGCCTTCCCGTTTGAAAAAAGGATGCTCCTCAACCGCAAGGACTATGTAAAGGTCCCCTTTCGGACCGCCGTGCACTCCCGGCTCGCCCTCGCCGTATATTTTCAGTCGGGAACCCGCATCCACCCCCGGCGGGATCTTGACACTGATATTCTTTTGCTGCCGAATCTTTCCCTGGCCCTTGCACTTTTTGCACGGGTCGGTGATGATCTTGCCGGATCCCTGGCATTTGCCGCATGTCTTGGATACGCTGAAAAATCCCTGCTGAAACCTAACCTGACCCGTTCCCCTGCAGGAAGAACAGACCGTCGGGTTTTTGCCCGGTTCGGACCCGCTTCCCCTGCATTCGGGGCATTCGTCCCATATTGGAAAATCAATGGTCTTTTCCGTGCCGAAGACCGCTTCAGTGAGGTTTATGGAAAGGTCGTACCTGAGGTCGTTACCCTTTGCCGGTCTGGCCCTCCGCTGACCACCGCTGAAGCCACCGAAGAAATCTCCGAATATATCTTCGAAAATATCTCCGAAACCGGCCCCGGCAGAGAATGGGCCATATCCGCCGCCCACGCCTTCGGCCGTGCCGAACCTATCGTAGTTTGCCCTCTTGACCGGATCGCTCAGACAGGAGTAAGCCTCGTTTATCTCCTTGAATTTATCCTCAGACGCCTTGTCATCCGGGTTCCTGTCGGGATGATACTTCATGGCAAGCTGTCTGAACGCTTTTTTGAGATCTGCGTCGGTAGCGCCTCTGGGGACCCCTAATATCTCATAGTAATCTTTCAATCGTTCCTTCCTGAATCCTGATATTTTCCCGGACCTCCACTGCGGCCATGGCGCTTAGAGCGGGATCGCAACTCCGGGGCGGCGTTTCTCCGGATCTCACGGATTTGTCCGCGGCTCTCCATTAAAAAAACTATCGGTGTTAGATGTTCCGGCATTTCAGGGGTCCGCCCCGTTGAGGGAACGGACCTCTGAAGCAGAAAGGGTGTCAAACTCTTCAGCTATTTCTTTTCCTTGTCTACGTCTTCAAACTCTGCCTCGACTACTTCTTCCTCGCCTTCTTTGGGGCCCTCTCCCGTCGGACCTTCAGTACCATCGCCTCCCGGCTGGGCCTGTGCGCCCGAAGACTTATAGATATGCTCGGCCAGTTTATGTGAAACCGTGGTTAGCTTTTCCGTCGCTGCTTTGATCTCGGCCGGATCGGAACTCGTGTCCTTCAGTCTTCTGCAATTCTCGAGCGCGTCTTCGATCTCTTTTTTCTCATCGACAGAGATCTTGTCGCCGTAATCCTTCAATGATTTTTCCACGGTATAGACCAGACTGTCCGCATTATTCCGCGCCTCTGCGAGATCTTTCTTCTTTTTGTCTTCATCGCTGTGGGACTCGGCGTCACGGACCATATTCTTTATCTCGTCCTCGCTCAACCCACTCGATGCCGTTATTCTTATGGACTGCTCCTTGTTTGTCCCGAGGTCCTTAGCAGACACATGCAGGATACCGTTGGCGTCGATATCGAACGTAACTTCGATCTGCGGAATGCCTCTCGGCGCCGGCGGGATGCCCACGAGTTCGAAATTGCCCAGGAGTTTATTGTCGTTCGCCATCTCCCTTTCTCCCTGGAAGATCTTGATGGTAACCGCCGGCTGACTGTCCGTCGCCGTGGAGAATACCTGGCTTTTCTTGGTGGGGATGGTAGTGTTCCGTTCAATGATCTTCGTGAATATTCCACCGAGGGTCTCTATTCCCAGAGAAAGCGGGGTCACGTCCAGTAGGAGGACTTCCTTCACGTCGCCCTTCAATACCGCTGCCTGGATCGCCGCACCTACCGCGACTACTTCGTCGGGGTTTACCGTCCGGTTAGGTTCTTTGCCGAAATAACTCTGTACTTTCTGCTGAACTTTCGGCGTTCTGGTCTGTCCCCCGACGAGAAGGACCTCGTCGATATTGGAAGGCGTAAGGCTTGCATCGGACAAAGCGTTCTTGCAGGGGCCGATGGTCTTTTCGATCAGGTCTTCGGCGAGCTGCTCGAATTTCGCCCTCGTGAGCTTCATGAGCATATGCTTGGGACCGGTGGCGTCCGCAGTGACAAAGGGAAGATTGATCTCCGTTTCAGTTGCCGTGGAGAGTTCGATCTTCGCCCTCTCCGCAGCTTCTTTCAGTCTCTGGAGAGCCATCTTGTCCTTCTTGAGGTCGATGCCCTGGTCTTTCTTGAATTCATCTACCATCCAGTCGAGTACCCTGAGGTCGAAATCGTCGCCGCCGAGATAGGTGTCGCCGTTCGTTGATTTAACCTCGATCACACCTTCTCCGATCTCCAGGATGGAGATGTCGAAAGTGCCGCCGCCGAGGTCATATACCGCGACTTTTTCCTCTTTCTTCTTGTCCATCCCGTAGGCGAGGGCGGCAGCGGTAGGCTCGTTGATGATCCTCAGGACGTTCAAACCTGCGATCCTTCCCGCGTCCTTTGTAGCCTGTCTCTGGCTGTCGTCGAAATACGCAGGCACTGTAATTACGGCCTCGGTCACCTTCTCGCCCAGGTAATCTTCCGCGGCCTGTTTGAGTTTCTGCAAGACCATCGCCGATATTTCCGGCGGGGAATATTTCTTTCCGGCTATCTCGACGTGAGCGTCGCCGTTTGAAGCCTCGATAATTTTGTAAGGCAGACGCTTCTTTGCGTGCTCCACTTCGGCGCTGTTATATTTACGTCCCATGAGTCTCTTGATTGAAAATACGGTATTCTCGGGATTAGTGATCGACTGCCTCTTGGCGATCTGACCGACCAGTCTTTCTCCTTTATCCGTAATCGCTATTACCGAAGGGGTTGTTCTGCTCCCTTCCTGGTTCGGAATGACGACAGGCTCACCGCCCTGCACAACCGCGACGACTGAATTCGTCGTCCCAAGGTCAATTCCAATCGCTTTTG
>JBECKU010000147.1:0-3933 GCA_040235385.1 Candidatus Sulfobium sp.
ACCTGCCGACCCGCTTGATGTATATCTCGTTTATGCCGTTGGTAACACGGGATCGGAAGGTGATAAAGATCTCAGGATGCCCTTTAACAGGGCGGATTATTATATTCGGAAAGTAGCGGGAACGATAATTCCCCCAAGGTGTGCACAGGGGACCGGCATATTGACGAAATCGGTTATCAGGCAGGCCGACGGAGACAGGGGACCGGGGATGGCCCTGATGGACTGTGTAGCCGATCTTCAGGTGGTTTTCCGTCTCGACACCGACAACGACGGAACTATCGATAATGACACCGATGATATTTCTCTTCTTTCAGCGGGTGATGTGCGTAATCGGTTGAAAGAGGTACGAGTTTATATACTTTCCCACGAGGGGCAGATGGACCGAACATACACGTTTGACAATTTCACTCCTGAAGCCTGCTCGACTTGCGTCAGGGTAGGGGAGTTCGGAATGGGACATGATTTTGACCTTTCGACGATAACTGACTATGAATCTTACCGGTGGAAAGTTTACACTTTGGCTGTGAAACCGAAGAACCTGGGGGGATGATGAAACTCTTAAAAAATGAAAAAGGGATCGCGCTCGTCCTTGTGCTGGTCCTGTCTCTGGTCTCGCTGGCAATGGTGGCAAGCTTGATTTATATCGTTACGCAGGGAACGAGGGCGTCAGGCGCTTTTAAGAGATACGACAGCGCCAGGGAGGCAGGGCATGGAGGTGCCGAGATCTCTGAAGCATATATTGCGAACATGGGGACCCTGGCCATTACAAGCATAATCGGTTTTTCGAACGGCTGTAATTGCGCCGACCCGCTCGATTTTACCGACAATATCGATCTAAATCTCGCGTCTGCCGCTGAATCCTGCCGCTGCAATAAATTGTGCAATCCGACATCTGATTGGGGTTCGATTTGCGATGAAGATACCAGCACGCCTGCGGTAGTTGACATATCAATGGATCCTAATGATCCTATTCCACAGGTCAGCGCGGACGGAAAAGATGCGGCTGAATTCAGATTTGCTCTACCCGGTATCGGGACAGATTACAATGTTTCAGGCAAGATCGTCGATACCGTGATGGGGAACACCGATACGAGCGGGACCAGGCTCGGAGGTGAAGGGGTTGTCACCGCAACGGGCGGAAGAATACCTGCCCCGCTTTCTCCTTACCTGTACAGGATTGAGATAACGTCCGAAAATCAGGACAATACCAGATCCAAGCTATCGGTGCTTTATGCGTTCTAATAAATTCATTGGAAAAATGACCACGTATTTATTCATCCTGATTGTAGTTATGGGTCTTTTATGGGGATGTCAGGACAGGGGAGACATGAAAACCGAAACGGAGGGCATCCCGTCTTCCGCACTAAACGAGAAAAAAGACGGTCCGGCAAGAACCATCGATAAAGATCGCATAACTCGGGCCAGAGCCGAAGGTGAATACCCTTCCGGACAAACTGAAAATAATACTCCGCCGCGTATTACTGCCATGGACATTGTTTCTCAATCCCCGGTTATCGGAAGCACTATCAAGGCAGAGGTGAAAACCTTTGACAGGGAAGACGATGCAGTAAGCCTGACATATGAGTGGTCGAGAAACGGAGAGCCTCTGTTTGAGTCGTCGGATACACTCACGATCTCGAAGGAGGAATTCAAAAAAGGAGATAAAATAACCCTTCGGGCAACTCCTTTCGACGGCCGGCAAAAAGGCGCGCCGGTCTCGATGGTCGTAACGATCGCTAATGCGCCACCGGTTATTAAGCCCCTGCAGGGGAAATTTAGGTTTGACGGAAAAATCTGTGCTGACGAGGTTGTCGCAATCGATCCGGACGGAGATCCGCTGACTTTTACGCTGCGAGATGCTGCTGAGGGTATGTCGATAAATCCCGGGTCTGGACAAATTACATGGAATGTACCTGAGGATTTCAACGGTTCTGTTTCCTTTATCGCCTGCGTCAGCGACGGCCAGGGCGGCGAGGCGCTTCAGACTTTTACGATCGAAATCGGCGAGAAATAAAGTTTCTTTCGAAAAAAAACTGAAAATGCTGAATAACCACGGAAACACCGAGGCAAGGAGAAAATAAAAAGAATTTCTCTTAATATTTATTAAAATCAAAAACGGTTGATTTTTTTTAAGGTCCCTTATTCTGATCTTCTCTCTATTTCCTTCAGCTCCGAACCCCCTGTGTCTCCGTGGTTTGTTTTGCATTATATTTTGATAAAGTCAGTAAAAATAACGAGTTAGGCCCTCAATTGACTTGCTCAAGGCCGTAAGAGTATTATTTCTGTATGCATTCACATTCTGACTTTGTCTCCCTTCATCTCCACACCGAATACAGTCTGCTGGACGGAGCTATCAGGATAAAGGAACTGGTCGACAGAGCCAAAGAATTCAGGATGCCGGCCCTCGCCATGACGGACCACGGGAACCTTTTCGGGGCTGTCGAGTTCTACAAAGAAGTGACCAGGGCCGGCATAAAACCGGTCATAGGTTGCGAGGTTTATGTGGCGCCGGCGAGCAGACTCGACAGGGGGGGCAGCGAGACCGAGGAGGCGGCCTTTCATCTCGTTCTCCTGGCCAGGGACAACGCAGGGTACAAGAACCTCGTTACACTAGTTACAAAGGCTTATCTGGAAGGCTTTTACTACAAACCGAGGATCGATATGGACCTGCTGGAGCAATACAGCGGCGGACTCATCGGGCTGTCGGCCTGCCTCAAGGGTGAGATACCCTATTGCCTGCAAAGGGGGATGCTCGACCGTGCCAGGGAGAGGGCCTTGCAATTCAAGCATATTCTCGGGCCTGAAAATTTCTATCTCGAAATTCAGGACAACGGCCTGCCTGAACAGGCCGAGACAAACGTCAAGTTGCTGGAGCTTGCAAAAGAGCTCCACATCGGTATTGTAGCTACGAATGATTGTCACTACCTGAGGAGGGAAGACGCCAAAGCTCATGAGGTGCTTCTCTGCATTCAAACGGGAAAGACCCTGAGGGACGAAAACCGGATGAGGTTCGGCACCGACCAGTTTTATTTCAAATCCCCGGAGGAGATGAAAGAGGCGTTCCGGGACATACCGGAAGCCATCAGGAATTCGGTCCTCATAGCCGAGCGGTGCAATGTCGAATTCAGCCTCGGGGAGAATCTTCTGCCGCATTATGCCGGGGAAACGGGAGAGAGTCCCGAAGAATTTCTCGGAAGGCTTGCCGAGGCCGGACTTCAGGAGAGGTTCGGCAATAACATCCCGCCGGCCTACAGGGAAAGGTTCGATACCGAATTGGAAGTTATAAAGAAAATGGGATATGCCTCTTATTTCTTGATTGTTTGGGACTTTATAAGCCATGCCCGAAGCAGGGGCATACCGGTAGGGCCGGGCAGGGGGTCTGCCGCAGGCAGCCTTGTTTCTTATTGCATCGGGATAACCGAGATAGACCCTATAAAGTACAATCTCCTCTTCGAGCGCTTTCTCAATCCCGAGAGAATAAGCATGCCAGATATCGATGTCGACTTCTGCCAGGACCGGCGTTCAGAAGTGATATCCTACGTGTCCGAAAAATACGGCAAGGACCATGTCGCCCAGATCATCACTTTCGGGACTATGGCTGCGAAGGCTGCGATCCGGGATGTAGGACGCGCCATGAATATGGCTTATGCCGAAGTTGACAGGATAGCGAAGCTCGTGCCGAACACTCTCAAAGTGACCATCCAGGCCGCGATAAAGGCCGAACCCCAACTGAAGGAGTTATACGAGACGGACGATCAGGTTAGAGAACTGCTGGACATAGCCATGAGGCTCGAAGGGCTCAACCGGCACGCCTCTACCCATGCGGCGGGTGTGGTGATATCCCCCGTTCCGCTTACTGAATATACCCCCCTTTATAAAAGCCCCTCCGACGAGAGCATCATGACCCAGTTCGACATGGGCTCGGTCGAGGGG
>JBECKU010000158.1:0-5989 GCA_040235385.1 Candidatus Sulfobium sp.
AATCCTAGGACAGCGGGGATATGAAAAATAATGTGGGATCCCTTTTCTTTTAAGATATGATTCGAAGTCCCCGAGAAACTCAGAACCATTATCTGTTTGAATGGATCTTATTTGTAGAGGATAAACCTTCTGTAGTTTTTTCAGTAAATCCAAGCTGTTTCTGCTGCTAAGATGACTGTAGCAGGAGGAGAAAGAGAATTTCAGTTTGCTGTCTATTGCCGAGATTATATATCTACTTATGCCATCTATGAATTGCACGCATGTATCTGCTTGGAAATGTCCGAACTCGGTATGTTTGGGAGAATGCTTTATCCTGAGGCGTTTAGCCTTCTTTTTGGGATGTTCCATCCATTTGCTGGTCGCATCATGATAGGTCCTGCCCGATCTTTGAAAAAAGAACTTGTTCCTCTTAATAATCTTGCCGATCGTCGACTCAGAAATCGTAGTAATACGCTGCTCCCTGCAGTACTTATCAAGCAGCGGTTTGAGTTTCTCCTTCCCTATCCTGGGGTGCTCCTTTCTCATCCGCTTTATGAACCCTACGATCCGCTCGTCGGTGTTCATCCTTCTTACACGCATTGGCCTGGTAGAGTCAGGAATTAACGCCATTAGATGTTTGCCATTATCTCTGAGTCTCTTCTTCCACACATGGATGAGTTTCCTGTCCACACCAAAGGCTTCCTTTGTCGCTTGTTCTCCATATCGCTCGTAAAACCGAAGTATCTTCGCTCTTTCCTGGGCCACTTCATCTTTGCTGAATCTCCTGAGGCTATGGAGCATGGCTTCAACCCTCCTATAGCCTCGTATTCTACTGAATATCGGATATGCCCTGGCGTAATGATCCACTAACCATCATTGTCGAAAATGTATCGTAACTTTTTCAGGATGGAGATGAAGGAAGTATAGGGAAGAATACGTAATCCAGTGGTGTAGCGGGGGACATATCCCCCAACCCCCTCTTAAGGGGGGCTTATTCCTCCCCTTGAGATAAGGGGAGGTCAGGAGGGGTTATGCTTTTGCCGCCGCGTCACTGATGAGGCACGGATGAAGTAATATATCATTATGAATAAAACCGGTTTCGAATATTACATCTGTCCCGTTAGAGGGGCAAGGCCTTTTCTCACGAAGTATGCGCGGCGGCCGGAATAACATGAACGGTCTGCCCAGGCGTACGCTTCTGGTCCTCGTCCTGGCCACTGAGAATATCGCCCTCCTTGCTGCCATTTTATTGTCGAGATGGCTTGATGTTAATCTTTATCTTCTTACGGGGCATATATTTCGTGACATGCTTATCGGCACTCTTTCAGCGCTGCCTCCTCTCGGGTTATTCGCCTTTTCCATGTCTGACAAGGTGAAAAATATCACGTTCCTGAGAAGGTTGAGGGCAACGATGATGAACAGGGTAAGGCCGGCGTTTGCCGGCGCTAAACTGCCCGATCTCATTCTTATTGCGCTTGCTGCAGGCATCGCCGAGGAACTTCTGTTCCGGGGCGTGATACAGACAAGATTCGGTCTGATAGCAGCTAGCGTACTCTTCGGTGCGGCGCATTATGTCACTCCCGCCTATGTTGTCATCACAGCGCTCATCGGGCTTTATATCGGCGCGCTGTATGTATTTTTCGGGAGTCTTATTGTGCCGATCCAGCTTCATTTTATCTATGATCTGGCAGCCCTTATCTACCTAAAGTACTTTGTTGCAGACAGGGAATGATCTTGGAGTCAGTCAGATGCCGGTTTATTTGTGAAAAGTGGCCCGTCAAGTGCTGTGGCCAGCTCAATGTCCCGTCCGTAGATATCGTCACGGAACTGAATAAATCCATCGTCGTCAACCCAGGCGGTAAGATATACGACGTGGACATCTATGGGTTCCGGGATCCGTATCTCCTGTTCCACCCCGGTCTCCATTTCTTCGATTATTATTTCCTCCGGCCATTCCGGGTCGCTTTTAAGAAGAAAAGCCGCTAGTTCCAAAGCCTTTTCTACACGAATGCAGCCATGGCTGAAACTGCGGATCTCCCTGTCAAAAAGATGGCGCGCCGGAGAATCGTGAAGATATACGTTATATTTGTTGGGGAACATAAATTTGATTCTCCCGAGAGGGTTCTGAGGACAAGGCTCCTGGCGCAACCGGAAACCGAAAGTTTTTTCCTGCACTCTTGACCAGTCAATTGCCACGGGGTCGATTATCTCTTCTCCTTCTCCCCATCCCCTGATTACTTTCATGTTCTCACTCTCCAGATAATCAGCGTCTTTCCTGATCTTCGGCAGAACATCTTTTATAGCGATGCTCTCGGGCACATTCCAATACGGATTGAGGACGAGATAAGTCATTTTCGCACTGAATATCGGTGTATGCCAAAAAGGCTTGCCCACCACGACTTTCATCGACATGACCGGGCGGTCGTCGTCCACGACATCGAGCTTGAAGTCTGCGATATTCACCATGATATACCGCTTCCCGATCCCCCCAAGCAGCCATCGCAGACGTTCGAGATTGACCCTGATCTGCCGTATCCTCTCTTCGACGGGCACATTCAGTTTTCCCAATGTCGCGGGCCCCACGACACCATCTGCCTTGAGACCATGTCTCCTTTGGAACTTCCTGACCGCTCTATCGAGTTCTTCATCGAACAAGTCTTTTTCGCTTTTTCCTCGATACAAATCGCCGGAAACGATAAGTCTTTCTCTCAGGTCTGCGACGCGGCCGTTTCTTTCGGACTTCTTCAGGGGAGGACCGGGCGCGACCGGTTTCCATCCCCCTTTTGCATCTATTTCACGATAGAACATAAGCGCACGTTTCAGCCTGGAGTATTTGGATTGGTCGGGAAGCAGGTTTGCCAGTGTCTCTTCTATCCTGTTCTCTTTGATCGCTTTTTCAAGGACCGATACTACATCCCTGTTGTTTCGTACGGTATCCCATCCTGTCCGCAGCAAAATGGGATTTGCGCATCCGGATGAGAAGTCGCAGCTCAGCGACAGGAATGCGTCGGTCAGGAAAAGGTCGAGATCCGCCATCTCTTGAGGGTCGGACATTCGCCCTGCCCGTCCGTCTCTGCTGATCCCTTCCCTGAGAGACTTAATATCTCCAAGATGGTAATAATCGGAATTGAGCCCTTCGAGGTGGACTTTTTTGATCGCCTCGACAAGTTCTTCAGTCCGGCCGGCTGCACCGGGGTAACCGCTCCAGGCAGGTCGACAATTTCGTTTTCTGTAAAAGACTTCGAGCAGTGGCCTTGCCCTGACATTGCCACTGAGCTCATTTCCGGATGCAGATTCGCGGGAGAAGATCTTTTCTCTTATGATCCGGGACACATCCGCAGAGGGAAGCTTTAATGGAATCCTGCGCCTTGCCGGCTGGGGTCCATATTCCGTAAAGGGAATTTTCCTGGTGAAATCAACGGAAAGCAGGCCCATCATGAGAAACGACAAAATTATAATAAGCCATATTTTGTTCATAACTCTCCGATGTAACTGCATGATATCTTTCTGGTGGAGACAGTGATAATCTCAGACCAGAGTTGCCGGGTGACGCGCCTCAAAGAATTACCCGGCGGAAGCCGCCCCGTTCCGGATCGCAAGGAATGATTATAAAATTGATGGCTATACGCTTTTTTTGCTGCCTTCGCCCTCTAATGATTTTGTTGTTTTTTCAGTGGACTCCTTGACGGATGCAAGTTGTTCTTCGGTCTCGGAAACCGACTTCTTGAACCCGCGAATGGCTTCGCCGAGCCCTTTGCCCAGTTCCGGCAGTTTCTTTGCACCGAAAAGCAGGCCGCCTATCACCAGGACGACCAGAAGTTCCTGTGTGCCCAATCCAAACATGCCGACCTCCTTATTCTTAGATTTAGGCTATGTTTTATTATAGCACTTGCCGGCATTATTCTTAATCGATGATTGTAAAACGAATTCCCGCCCTCCAGATCATGCCGGGGCCTCGCCTGGATCTGCGCTACCTGACATGATATTCCACAATGTCCCTGTCCTTGAGAACGTAATCTTTCTGTACCCTCTGACCGTCGAATTTTGCCGAACCCCAGACACATGCATATTTAAGGTTTGTCGCAAAGTCTTTATGTATCCGCTCCGCAAGATCGACTGCGGTTGAGCCTGAGGGCAGTACGAAGGGGGTATCGGTGGCCGGGTCTTTGCCGGGCTCCTTTGAATATACCCTGATAATCCCGGAGTGCTCAAAGATGGCTCGACGCAGATCCTCAATTCCTTCCTTCCGCAGTGTTGAAACACCTATAATCGGATAAAGAGCATCGATCTGCTCTTCCAGTTTACTGAGCCCGACCCCCGATCCCCGGATGTCGAGTTTATTTGCGACTACGATGACTGGTTTTGCGGGAGAAATCTCTCCAGGAGGGAGGGTTTTTTGCCTGAGGGATATCTTCCACTCGGAAAGCTGATCTAATAAAAGTTCTGCCTGGATCTCGGGACTGTCGGAGAGGTCGATGACGGGCATCAGGATATCCGCATTTCTCAGAATGCCGGAGACCCACCCGTCCGTGGATTCATTCCCAAGGGGTGGGAGGTCGACAAGCTGAAACTGTATATCCTCGAAGGGCATCATGCCCGACAGCGGCATAATCGTGGACATGGGATAATCGGCTACTACCGGACTTGCATTCGTCAGGACGTCGAGGACCGATGATTTGCCTGCATTGGCGAAGCCAAGCAGCGCTACCTGCGCAGCCCCCTGCTTTTCGACCGTGTAGAGGTCGCCTTTACCCGCTTTTTTCTTCTTTGCAGCTTCGTCGCGAAGCTGGGAAAGTTTTCGCCTCAGGTCAGCCCTGAGTTTATCAGTCCCCTTATGTTTAGGGACGGTAGCGATCAGTTCTTCAAGTGCAACGGTTTTTTCCTTCGGCGTAGCCGCTTCTTTATACCTTTTTTCGGCCTCGAAATATTCCGGCGGCAGATTTGCAGGCATATTAAAATATAACAGAAAAAGCGGGGATCTTGCCCCGGCGTCTTCATATTTTGTTCAAAAGAATGCGATATCATTATATATGAAATTAATGTTTTCGATATCGAAAGTGCCGGCAATCACGAAGCGCGTTACAAATTTTTTATTTGTTGGTATTGTCGCGGCAGGTTTTTTTCTGCCCGGCTATTTCTATCACGAGAAAAAGGGAGAAGCCATGTACAAAGAAAAGAACGAACGATCAAGCAATATGATACCGTCCATCGATGCCGCCGCTCCTGCAAAGACAGAGACGGCGACGTTCGCCCTTGGTTGATTCTGGGGGCCCGACGCCCGTTTCGGGAGTCTTGAAGGTGTTGTTCGCACACGCGTCGGATATTCAGGCGGCAGGAAGGAAAACCCTACTTACCGAAGTTTGGGCGACCATGCCGAGACGGTCCAGATCGATTACGATCCGGCAATGATCTCCTATAGTGAACTGCTGGACATCTTCTGGAAGAGCCATAGTCCGACAAGACAGTCGTGGTCACGGCAATATATGTCCGCGATCTTCTATCATAATAAAGAGCAGAAACGGCTCGCCGAAGAGAGCAGGTCCGGGGAGGAGAAAAGGAGGAAGAGCCGGATCTATACCGAGATCGTTCCGTACACCGGATTTTATCTCGCTGAGGACTACCATCAGAAATACCGGCTGCGGCAGCATCCGGATATCATGAGTGAATTCAGGGAGATGTATCCTGATGGCTCCGATCTTGTAAACTCAACCGCAGCCGCCCGCGTGAACGGATACCTTGAGGGTTACGGTACTGCCGATGGCCTGAGGAGATCTCTGGGCAGTCTCGGCCTGTCACAGAAGGGCCAGAGCAGTCTTCTCGATGCATTCCCGGAGACGAGTCCAGGGGGTTGTCCGATCAAGCCAGCGAGCCTTTACCCCCTCAGCGCAGAATAGTTACCCCGAAAAATGCAGATATTGATCTCTCCTCAGCGAATCCGCTCAATCGAGGTTGGCTGAGGTATCGAAAAAGATATTTTTTCACAAAATCGGCATTTTTCTATTGAACTTTT
>JBECKU010000191.1:0-6995 GCA_040235385.1 Candidatus Sulfobium sp.
CAAAAGATGAATGCGAGACGAAAATCGCCTATCTCAAAGCTGCACAGGCGGAAAGAGAAGCGCGGCCGTCATCATTTCTTCGGGGAGAAAATCCGCCGGACGGATTGATAGGGGTACTGTCTAGACAATCCGCGAAGAAAAGGGACGAGACGGTGAGGGAAATGAGCGGGACACTAGGGCTTGGTGCGGACCAGGAAAGCAGAGTCACTGAGATCCTTGATGATTTCCGGGAAGAGAAAAAGTTAATAAACGAGAAGGCAAGCGTTGAGAAGATCCCTTTTTTCGACAGTCGATACCTGGACATGATCAATAATGCGCGCTCCGATGCAATGGGAAAGATAAGGACCGTTATAGGGGATGACCTATACAAAAAAATGATCGGAAAGGGATACGATCTCAGATTAGGCCTGAGGGCCGGCGAAAAGGTCTCTTTACAATAAAAAAGTGATCGCGATACGCAACCTGTTGAGGAACAAACTGAGAAATCTCCTCACCCTCCTTGGGGTGGCCGCGGGAATTGCGGTGTTCGTGACGTCTCATACAGTTAGCGCAGGATTTGAGGACCAGATCGCCGAGATAATCAGGAAGTATAGCATCGATCTCACAGTCCAGTCCAAAGGCGCCGCAACTCCGATCATGTCCAGAATCTTTCTTCATCCCTGCGTTAGCGCGTCGGGGCAAACGGTCTCAGGGTCCGAGGGACTTCACTCTCTGCCGCAGCAGATCGGCGAAATGCTGATATTTGTCCCTGCCTTCGGGCATGTCGGAAAAATCGATTTCGGATGCATGAAGCGGCTCGCCGAAGACAACTGTAATCTTCCTGCATCTTGGGAAAAGGGCGCCACGCGGCAGCGCCTCATATGCACCTTTTATGAATACAGGAATGACGGGCACGCCCATTTCGATTGCGAGAATCCCGACACCCTTCTTGAATTCCATAAGTGTGCCGTCGAAGGACCGGCCTCCTTCCGGAAAGACAGACAGCGAGCGGCCCTTGTTCAGGACATAGGCTGATATCTGAAGGGCCTTGCTGAGATAGGAGGTGGAATCTATAGGGATGATATGTGCAATCCCTGCAAATCCGCTTTTTATGACGCCCGTGAAATAATCGCTTAGCCCCAGGGAATAAATGTCTTTAAAACGTCCGAAAGGCAGTGATAGTATCACCGCAAGGCCATCGAGGTAGCTTGTGTGATTCGGGGTGAGGATATAATTGCTTTGATCGGGCAGCTTTTCGGACCCGCGCGCCTCCAGCCTGAAGAAGATCTTGAAGAGGATTTTAATGAACGAATAGAGCAGAAAAGTAAAGGATGTTTTTTTCTCCCGGGAATCGAGAGACACCTTCCGGAGGTCCTGTTCCGAGGGTTCTTTGGAGAGAATCTCCTTCCACCCCGTGCGACCGGTTATCTCCACGGTAGGGCCCGCTTCAACGGACCGTTCCCTGACCTTCCCGATGAGGTCCCGGACAGACTGGATATCGGACATGAAGTCCTCGGGCAGACTGAGGGAAAAATTTTTTTCGAGTGCGGACAGAAGCTCGATTTTAGAGAGAGAATCCAGGCCGAGATCGAGTTCAAGGTTATCTTCCATATTAAAGGACCTATTTTTTCCAACGATATTTGCGAGTGCCCCGGCAACCGATCTCGAGGTCTCATCAGTGAATTCGGACTCCATACGTTTTTCTTTTTCCGGGACCTTTTCCGTTTCTTCCGAGAGTTCTTGCCCGATCATAAAACGTCTTAATTTACCCAGTCTCGTGCGGGGCAGTGGTCCAGTCCTTAGAGAGAAACCCGTTATGCGCATATATGACGGCAGACCGCCGGAGGCCTCTTTTATCTCCCACTTTATCCGGTCGTGGATATTTGAAACCTGCTCTTTCCTGGCATGGTCCAGGTCGGGAACGACGACCGCATGCAATGTCTCCGAACCGTCTTCCCCTTCCATCCCCAGGACGCAGATCTCCTTGATAAAAGGAGAATTAAGATAGGTCCTTTCCACTTCCTCGGGGTATATATTTTTGCCGGAGCCGAGAACGATCACCTCTTTTTTCCTGCCGGTGATGAAGAGATAGCCCTCCTCGTCGATCATCCCGATATCGCCGGTATAGAACCAGCTTTCTCTGAGCACGTCATCTGTGGCCTCGGAGTTCCGGTGATATCCTTCCATTACCATGGGCCCTTTGACAGCGATCTCGCCCTCGCCGTTTTCAGATGGATCGACTATCCTGAGCCGGACAGTCGGAAGGGGTTTGCCTGCTGATCCGGGCTTTCTCTTCGAGAAGGGATTGAATGTCAGGACAGGTGAAGTTTCCGTGAGACCGTAGCCCTCAAGTACAATGAAGCCGAATGCTTCAAGGTCCTCCATTATGGAGGGGTCCAACCGTGCTCCCCCGCTGGCAAAGAACCTGAATTTTCTGCCGAGGGCACTATGAGCGGACTTGAAAATAATGCGTCCGGCATTAATTCCGAGCTTCCTGCGGAGGAAGCCGGAAACCACGTGGAGAGACAACAGGAGGCGGGAAGCGGCCACGGGCAGTTCCCCTATCTTGTTCATCATTCCGTTTCGGATAATCCCGAGCACCTGGGGGACCGCTATCAGGATACTCACTTCCCTATTTCGCATGGCGGCCATCATATCGGGACCTTTAAGACTTTCCGGATAGGTGACCGAAGCGCCGAGAAAAACAGGCACGAGAAAGGTACACATAAACGCATAGGTATGATGAAGCGGAAGAATGGAGAGCACATTGTCTTCATGGGTGACGATCCCGGCCGCTATAAGTGCTTCGGCGTCAGAGCAGAAATTCCCGTGGGTCAACCGAACACCCTTTGGCTCACCCGTAGTCCCGGATGTGTAGATGAGGGAGGCGAGATCGTCAAATCCCCTCCCGGGAAATTGTTCTCCTGCTTCCCTGTTACAAATGATCTCCAGGTAGCCGGCGGAATCGACATTGACAGATGCCACTTTCCTTCCCGTAGTGTCCGAAAGCTTTTCCAGTGAGACCCCGGCCTGTTCGGCGGACTTGCCGCCGTAAAAGAGGAATTCCGATTCGGAATTCTCCAATAAATTCCGGATCTCCCCGGGTCCGAGCTGTGAATCGAGCGGAACGGCAACACCCCCCGCCATGAGAATCGCGAGATAGGCCGAGCACCATTCCGCTCTGTTTTCGAGAAGGATCGCGGCCCTTGCGCCCTCTTTCAGACCTTTTCTTTTAAGATAGGATGCGACCGCCCCGACCCTGCGGGAGAATTCCTCATATGTAAGAGTCTTCCATCCGTCATCGAAATAATGGAATGCGATATTTTTCGGGTAATTCCGGACAACCTGGCGGAATCTTTCAGTGATGGAAAGATTTTTTTCAGCGTTCATTCAATAAAGAGGGCGGCCTTCGCACGCGTTTAGGTCTCCGAGAGCTTTGTGTAATATTCGATCTCGAGAAGTCTCCTCTTGATATCCGGCCCCGGCGAGTACCCCCCGAGCGAGCCGTCGGATTCTATTATCCTGTGGCACGGGTAAATAATGGGAATAGGATTTTTCCCCAGTGCATTTCCAACTGCTCTGAACGCTCCGGGTTTCCCGATCCTGCCCGCGAGCCATTTATATGTCTTCGTTTCGCCGTAAGGGACGTCCTTGAGCGTCTCCCACACCCTTTTTTCGAAGTCGGTCCCTTCCAGGAAAGCGGTCCTGCATTCGAACTCCCTTCGGGCACCCTCAAAGTATTCGCTCAGCTCATTCCTTAATTGCGAACTGACAGGTGTCCTTTTCCGGACCAGCCCCCTCGGTCTCTGAAATTCGACCCCGGTCAGAAAGGAGGATCTGAAAACAATGTAAACCGTTCCCAGTGGAGTTTCCAGAAGATCATAGAATAAAGAAAATTCCGGCCTTTTCTCGTTCATTTTCCCGCAGACTAACTTGAGGTTTTCCGGCCTTGGCCGGCGAATAGTTATTTTTCATACTATACACGGATCGCCGTACATACTCAAGGTCAGTGTGCCGGCCAAAGGGTATACCGGGGCAGGGCCCGGACATTTAAGCGAGATACTTCTCCCGTTTTCAGTGAAATCCTTGCTCAAACATAGGCCTATAGTGCAAAATATCACTTCAAATAAAGAAGGAGAAATATGCCCGTACGCGTCGGTGTGATAGGGGTTGGCTACCTCGGTCAGCATCATGCCAGAATTTATTCAGGACTCGACGATGTGGAGCTGGTCGCCGTTGCCGACAGCGACAAAGACCGGGCGGACATCCTTGCGCGGAATCACGGGTGCGGATCTTTTACACGCTATGCAGACATCCTCGGGCTCTGTGATGCGATAAGCATCGTCACTCCGACTGTCACGCATCATAAGATCGCGCTTGACTGTCTCAGGGCCGGCAAGGACCTTCTGGTAGAGAAACCGATTACCGGGGATGTCGGCTCTGCGAAGGATTTGTTCGAGGAGGCGGAGAAGAGAAACCTTATCCTTCAGGTGGGACATCTCGAGAGATATAACCCTGCTGTCGTTGCTGCTGCGGAGTTGGTCGAAACCCCCCGCTTCGTAGAGGCCGAACGTCTCTCTCCCTTCCAGGGAAGGGGGACCGATGTCGATGTCACCCTTGACCTCATGATCCATGATATCGAGATCGTGCTGAGTATGACTCGCTCTGCACTGAAAGATATCCGCGCGTTTGGGCAAGTCCTTATCACTGATAAGTTAGATATTGCGAAGGCGTGGCTCGAATTCGAGGACGGCTGCAAGGCCATGATTACGGCGAGCCGGGTTGCACATGAAAAAGAAAGAAAACTGAGAATATTCCAGAGAGATGAATATATTGCGGTTGATTATCAGAGACAGGAAGTGAAACGATATTTCCGGGACGGCTCCGGGATGGGACAGGAGGCGATAAAACCTGAAAAAAGGGAGCCTTTACATGAAGAGCTCAAAGACTTCATTTCCTGTGTAGAGGGAAGGAGAAAGCCCAGAGTTTCGGGTCTGGAAGCGATGAACGCCCTGGATGTCGCACTGAAGATAACAGAGATGCTCAATAGTGTGGACTATCGCATCCCTGAAAAGGGTCATCGGCCCCAATATTTTGCCGAATAGTGTAAAAAATATCTTTGACGGAGACGATATGTGATGGTTCCAATGGTGGATCTGAAGAGGCAGTTCAACGACATCAAGAAAGAAGTGTTCGGGGTACTCACCGAAATTCTCGAAAGCTCCCAATATATCCTCGGTCCGAAAGTAGACGAATTTGAACGGAAGATAGCCTCGTATTACGGAATGGCCGAAGGGGTTGGGGTCGCTTCGGGAACGGACGCCCTTCATCTTGCGATAGAGGCACTCGGCATAGGGGAGAGCGACGAGGTCATTACTACTCCTTTTACATTCTTCGCAACGGCTGAAGCGATTATTTATTCCGGCGCCAGACCCGTTTTCGTCGATATCGAACCTGATACGATGAACCTGGACCCCCGGAAGATCGAGGCTAAGATAACGAAGAAGACCAAGGCTATACTTCCGGTGCACATTTTCGGCCATCCCGCGGACATGGAGGAGATATGCCGGATAGCGGGGCGGCATAAACTAAAAGTAATCGAGGACTGCGCCCAGTCCTTTGGAGCGGAAATCAACGACAAAAAAGCGGGAAGTTTCGGGGACGCGAGCTGTTTCAGTTTCTATCCATCGAAGAATCTCGGCGCATTCGGGGACGGCGGGATGGTGCTTCTCAAGAACCGGAATACCGCAAAAAGGGTCAGGATGCTCAGAAATCATGGCTCCGGGGGGGGATACAGTCATGAGTCGGTAGGTTTCAACAGCAGACTAGATGAACTTCAGGCCGGAGTACTCCTGGTGAAATTGAAACGCATCGACAAGTACAACGAGAGAAGAAGAAAGAACGCGGCCCTTTACGATGATCTGCTATCCGAAAAGGTCCGGCGGCCTGTCGAGCGGGCCGGATGCCGTCATGTGTATCATCAATACACGATTCGGAGTAACAGGAGGGATGCGATACAGAAATGCCTCAAGGGACACGATATATCCTCAGTGGTTTACTATCCGGTCCCTCTGCATCTCCAGAAAGCGGTCTCTTACCTGGGATATAAAAAAGGGGATTTCCCCGTGGCGGAAGAAACAGCAAGGAAAGTCCTTTCTTTACCGATCTATCCTGAGATCGAAGAAAATACAGTGAGGAGGATCGCCGGGATTATCAACGATGTCTGCGAATGATGCCTTTTGTTTCAAGGGGTCGGACTCCAAATTGACAGGAGTTTTCCGGCAACCGGAGGGTAATGTCTGATACTGTCATGATCGTTACCGGGGAATCCTCGGGAGAGCTTTACGGCGCACTCCTTGCCGGGGCGCTCAGAAAGAGGATGCCCGGGCTGAAGATTATAGGTATCGGCGGGGAAAGAATGAAGCAGGCGGGAGTGGAGTTGATCTCCGGTATATCGAGCGCCTTCGGCATCACGGAGGCGGCCTCATCGATCAGGGAATTAAAGGCGACTTTTCAGAAAGCGACCAAGGCGTTGGGGGAAGAAAGTCCCGGTGTCCTCGTCCTGATAGATTATCCGGATTTCAATCTGAGGCTTGCGGCGGAGGCGAGGAAGAGGGGCATCAGGGTCCTGTATTATGTAAGTCCTCAGGTCTGGGCCTGGAGAAAAGGGAGGGTTGAAAAAATCGCGAAGCTAGTGGACCGGATGGCCGTAGTGCTTCCTTTTGAAGAGAAGATTTACCGGAATACGGGCCTTAGGTGCGAATTCGTGGGACATCCGGTGCTTGATGAAATAAGGGAGATCGGGCACGACAAAGAGGAGATCAGGATGTCTCTGGGGCTCGACCCTGTGAGGCCCCTCCTTTCTCTTCTTCCCGGAAGCAGACCGCATGAACTGAAGAGGTTGCTGCCTGTGATCCAGGGAGTCGTAGAGGAGTGCAGAAAAGAATTCGAGGATTTTCAGTTCTGTGTGCCTTTTGCCCCGAATACCGACATGAGCAGGTATGGATCGGCGATCA
>JBECKU010000192.1:0-3700 GCA_040235385.1 Candidatus Sulfobium sp.
CGTGGGAGTCTCGCCCCGAAAACATGGGAAACCAATATGACCGCCGGATAGTAGTTTATGAAAAGAGATCCTGTATGCAATATGGAGTGCGACGAACAGGTTGCACTAACCGCTGAGTGTAACGGCGAAACCCACTATTTCTGCTCTGAGGGCTGCAGAGAGAAATTCCTTGCGGACCGTGCGTGCAAGACGCCCAGGCAGGCATATGACCTCATCATCGTGGGAGGTGGACCCGCAGGGCTCACCGCAGCGGTTTACGCCGCCACTCTGAAGATGGACGCCTTCATAATAGCCAAAAATCTCGGCGGACAGGCCGTTGACAGCACAAAGATCGAGAACTATATGGGGTACGACTTCATCACAGGACCCGAGCTGGTCGATAAATTCCAGGCCCAGCTCATTCATTCTCACTACATCGATCATCTGATAAGCGAGGTGGAAAAGGTCGAGGCGGTCGACAGGGGATTCACCGTGACGACATCCGAGCTCAAAAAGTATTTTGCGACCACTGTCATCATCGGGACCGGTATGACAAGGCGCAGGCTGAACGTGGAAGGTGAAGAGCGTCTTCAGAGAAGAGGGATCTTTTACGGCAACATTCAGGACCTGTCCTTTGTCCATGGTAAAGACGCGGCAGTCGTAGGTGGTGGTAACTCGGCGCTCCAGATGGTTGAGAACCTCCACACCGTTGCAGGGACGATCAATCTCATTTCGATAGGAAAACTTTCGGGCGATCCCGTTATCATCGACCGTGTCCGGGGATTCGATAACGTCCGCATATATGAGTCCTACAAGGTGCTTGAGTTCGCGGGCGGGAAGAATATTTCCGGCATGAGTATCCGGAAAGTTGCCGGTGAGGAGACTATTAATCTTGAAGTCGCAGGCGCATTTATCGCCATAGGGCTTCAACCGAACACACATCTCGTGTCCGGACTCGTAGACAGGAACAACCGGGGTGAGATTATCATCAACCCCGACTGCTCTACATCCTGTCCGGGCATCTTTGCGGCCGGCGACGTGACGAATGCCTTCGGTAAGAGGATCATTATCGCATCCGGCGAGGGAGCCAAGGCCGCTCTTGCCGCGAGGCAGTACCTTCTGAACCTTCGGAAGGCGGAAAAAGCCGGGGCTGAGAAGAACCGGTAGGATGGCGCTGACTAAAGAAAAGATCGTTGATCTCTATCGCAAAAGGGCGGGAAATTACGACCTTACCGCGAACCTCTATTATCTTATCGGGTTCAGAGAACAGGCTTACCGGAAAAAAGCCACGGCAGCGCTGTCTCTCCGGGCGGGTGATACTGTCATCGAGATCGGGTGCGGGACGGGTTTGAATTTCCCGCTTTTATACAAGGCTGTGGGGCCTAAAGGAAAGATCATCGGAGTCGATCTGACCGACGCCATGCTCGACCGCGCGCGACAAAGGGTCAACGAGCGGGGATGGAAGAATGTCGAGTTAGTCCAGAGCGACGCCGGCGCCTATGAGTTTCCTCCAGGGATAGACGGTGTGATCTCCACTTTTGCTCTTACGCTTTCCCCCGATTTCGACAAGGTCATAAGAAACGGATGCAATGCTCTTAATCCTGGGAAGCGATGGGTGATACTGGACTTCAAGCTTCCCGAAAGCAGGTTGGCCGGAAAACTCACACCGCTGCTTCTCTTTATAACGAAACCGTTCGGCGTCAGACTGGATCTGGCCGACCGCCACCCCTGGGAATCCCTTCAGAAATATATGACAAATGTGTCCGTGTCTGAGACTTTCATGGGGTTTGTTTATATAGCCTGCGGAGAACGGGATCACCTTTCCAGCCAGCGAGGATAAGAGACATCGTGATAAGCCTTCCTGTCACACGGCCTCCTCAAGGTGGGCAGCAGTTATGTAAAGAGAGTAAGAGTTAACCCGGATTATTCATAAACAATGGTGGGTCAATCGACTTCGGATGATTCCCGCGGGATAATCATTACCGGTATCCCGAAGCCGGGATAATTGCGGTCGATGTTCCCTATCCCGAGCCCGAGGATCCTGTTGCTCGAGAAGAGTTGGGGCACATCGAAGAAGTCGTTGAAGCCATAAGGAGCTATATCATAATCGGCAAGCGCCATGAAGGGCGTCTTTCTTTCGCTCATAAGCACAGGCAGGTGGGGATGGGTTATGCAGAGCAATTGGAAACCTTCCGACGCCAATCCTGTCATTGCATTGAATTTCTTACGTACGTGCGATACGGACGATGTTAGAAATTGCCTTCCGAAATTTATTAAAGCAAAATAGAAGCCTTTAGGTCTTGTCGGCGCGCCGGGACGGAGCCGCACCGTATCGGTCTTCTCAAAATCGATATGGGGGCTCTGCCATATTTTCCTACGGAGTCTCTTACGTCCGTACTCCCATGCCGCCATTCCCGACAATATGCAATCGGCGTTTCCGGAACCGTCGTCCCCGAAGCCGTAAAAAAGAGCAGGGCCGGCAAAGCCCCGGCTTCTTTCTTTTTGCGAGAGGGAAGGGGGTTGCCCGATGCGGCCGAACTCGCTCTCGGCGATACCCCATGACATCTTCTTATCAGCCTCTTTCCAGGCCAGGAGCTGCTTTTCCGGAGAGAGGATAAATTCTTCAGGACCTTCCGGTGAGTGTCCTGTTTGTCGGTGGAAGATTTTCACGGCCCAAAGAAGCTTCCGTCAATAAGACTGATCCCCATCGTCAATTTTATAACCCATCTTCTCGATATTCTCTCTGGCAATTTTCAGGACTGAATCTTCCGGGATCACTGAATCATCGAACGTAAGCACGACCTTACCATCTTCCGAGGTAACAGACTCCACGCCCTTCATGTTGCCCATGAAGCGCATAAGGGCGAGTGAGCATTCGCCGCAGAATTCTTTCTGTACGTTGAGATAGGTCTTTTTTTTCATATTTTATCCTCTTCTATGAAATTATACTTTCCCGGATTTGTCCGATCGGGCCATAAACCGGAACCGATGATAATTTTACCACAGACTCAGGGACGGAGGTAAAGATAAAAAGCCCTCCATGGTATCCATTCGGTTTCGTGTGCAAATTACCATAAGATCTGACGAATCTCATCGAGCTCATTTACCAGGGATTTTTATATAATAGTGAGTAAGTGCGGTGCCTTGATTTAATTTTTCGTATTCATTTATTATTACTTTCGGTGAATCGGATCAGCAGAAATAATGGTAAAGATATTTTTTATATGCTTGTAGAAGTGTCTTTTTATATGGCCGACCCTTTGTTTGAATCCAGTCGCCCTGGAGACGGGCTAGTATCATCTTCGTGGGGTGAACCGGCCGTAGCCTGCCTTCAGTCCTTTGCCTGAAATGTCCTTGTCCATGAATGATAACAGCACAAGCGAAGAAGATCCATATAAGTACCGAACGGTCGTGCACGAAATAAATGTTCCTTACGGATATGAGCATGGATATCCACCCCGATGAGCTTCCCAACGCAGACTACGTCTCCGAGAGGATCATGTCGCTTCCTCTTTATCCGAAAATGACTCTCGCGGATGCAAGGGATGTTGTCGAAGCGGTCAAAACCGTCATAGTCAGGAACAGAAAAAAAAGAGATGAAAAACCCGACGCCTGATGTTTCTGTTGTCATTCCGGTTTATAACGAAGAGGCGTCGCTGGACGAACTTATAGGGCGCTGTCTTGCCGTCTGTGACAAGCTGGACCGGTCTTACGAGATCAT
>JBECKU010000389.1:0-1326 GCA_040235385.1 Candidatus Sulfobium sp.
GCATCGCAGCGCACCACAGGGGCGGCGGATAACTGAGCCATCAATTCCTCCAGGGTGGCGCTTGCGCCGCCCCAGCCTCCCGCCGCGCTGCAGCTTGCAGGCCCTGGCCACCATTGCCACTCGATCCCCGCGTGATAAACGCCCAGTGCCGTGCTGATGGCGTAAACAAGCGAGAGAAGCGCCAGAATTTCCCGCCGCCGCGCAGGCCGCAACAGGACGATGGCGCACAGAACCACCGCCACCCCGTGGGGAATGCGCTGATAATAGCATAACTGGCACGGCGCCAGCCCGCCAAGAAATTCGAATCCATACGCCCCTAGCAAAAGGGCGGCGCTCGCCCCAAGAAGAAGATATGGGAGTTTCTCCTGTGTATTCATTGTGCTCAACCGTTCAGGGCTTCCCGCAGCGCCATCTCCAGGGTATCCTTTCGCACCGGCTTTTGCAGGATTTTGTAAGTAGACGCCGCGGCCGAAGCAATGCCGGTTTCGCCGTCATAACCGGTGCACAGAAGAATTTTGACATCTGAGCTGAGAGCGCGGATTTTCTCGGCCAGGGCATGGCCATTCATTCCATTGGGCATGCTCACATCCGAATACAGCAGATCGATTCCCGGCTCGGCGGAAAAGATTTCTATCGCTGCAGGGCCGTCTTCCGCCGTCACGACCGTATATCCCAATTCCTTCAGTTGGGCGACCGTGCTTTGCCGCACGCCAGGCTCGTCCTCCACCACAAGAACCTTATGTGCGGCGGGATTGAAAAATCCCTCTGCGCCGTTTCCCCTCTCCTGGGGTTTCTGTGAGATTGTGGCCGCGTCTGTCGTCTGCAGCATGCGGGGCAGGAATATGCTGACTTCAGTGCCCCGCGCCGGCAGGCTGTCAATATAAATATGGCCGGATAATTGCTGAACAAAATCGAACACCATGCTGAGGCCAAGCCCTGTGCCTTTACCAGATTCCTTGGTGGTGAAAAATGGCTCGAACACCCGGTTCAGATTTTCCTGCGCAATTCCTGTTCCCGTGTCGCTCACTCTGATGCAGAGATAATCGCCCGCGGGAATCTCCGTACCCGAAAAAACGCGTGCTTCATCCAGGCTGATATTCCTGATCTCGAAACTCAGCACCCCGCCTTCGGTCATGGCGTCCCGCGCGTTCAGGGATAGATTGATCATCGCGTTCTCAAACTGAGATACATCTCCAAGCACTTTGCCTGCCGCCCTGTCCGCGCGGATATCCAACTGGATTTCATCACCCAGGGTGCGGCGGAGCATGTCGCTCATATCCGCCATAATCCGGCCCGGATCTATGATCTGCGGGCTCAGCCTTTTTT
>JBECKU010000018.1:0-2657 GCA_040235385.1 Candidatus Sulfobium sp.
CAAAACCTGTCTACCGAACAAAATAACGAAAAGCCCTCGTTTATTGAAAGCTCTTTCCATTCCGGCGAGCCTTTTGGGGGAGAGTATCTTTCCGAATCGCTTGTTTGTGACTATCATTCTTCCGTACCTCCTGCCGATCGAATAGAGAAAAAAATCCGTAAGGAGGAGACCGGAATACACGGAAAGAAAGGCCATGGAGGGCTCCGCGGAGCCCTGGGACACGAGAAAGCCGCATGTCAGGAGTATGGCGTCCTCCGGGAAAGGGCAACCGATCACTCCGAGCATGAGAAGAATAAAAAGTCCGAACTCTGGAAAGCTTTCAATAAAGCCCGGGAAGGAAATCATATTTTGTTTTCTACCTGTTCAGCGATCTATATAATGACAGAATCACAAATCCTGCCCTTGATCTATATTATCGCCTCAGGGCCGGATTTACAAATTATATGCGTATCCTCCCGGCAACGGGGCTTCGATTTTAAGGGACTGCGGAAAAAACATTTTTGGGCTGAGTCAGAGGGATTTGAGACGGTTGGAAATTGAAAACCCTCTAAGAGACCGGCTTTCGGCACCTTTGTACTGGATCATGACCATGTGAGATTCCCCCATTCCCTGAGGAAGGATCAATTTCTTTATCTTGCCGAGTTCGGAGAGATAATCTTTCGATTCCGCCGCGAGTCTCCCGATTTCTTCGTCTATCCCCATGGATACATAAAAAGCTCCCTGGGAACAATAGCCGACGGTCTTCAGGTCAAGATCTTCACCCCATTTCTTCAATGAAGAAAAATTTACATGCGAGGTAATATCCTGCTCGCCCGCATTCCGGAGCGGGTCTTCGCTGAGCTGGTGCCTGTAGTAACACATCAGCGTTCCCCTGTCCCTGTCCTCGCTGTAATAATCACGGGCCGGGTAACCGTAATCGATCGTGAAAATGAAGCCTTCTCTCAAGGCAGCGGCGACGTCTTTCAGCCAGTCCCTGATACGGAGGTTCATCTCAGTGCGATAGCCGCTGTCGAGGCTGATACGGAATTCATTTAGATAATCCTCCAGCGAGGAGTCGCTCAGCGGCCCGGGAATCTCCCTGAATTTCCCTTCTACAGCAGAGACATAGATCTCCTTTAATTTATCCTCCATCAGAACCAGATGGACCGGGAATGCATCGAGAAGTTCGTTGGAAAAAATACACCCCGGAATGCTACCTGCTTCCGCCGGAGAGGAGATCCACCGCACTTTCCCTTCATATTCTCCCAGCACGTCCCTTTGTCTTTTTCTCGCGGCCGTGTCCTTTTCTATAAGGAGATATTTCATCACAGGAAACAACTCTCTGCCCTTAAGGTAATCGATCACGTCCCTGCACACGAGCCCTGAGCCGGGCCCGAATTCAACGATCGTAAATTCCCGGGGTCTCCCCATGACCTCCCACATCTCCTCCATCTGTTTTCCGATCAGCTTCCCGAAGACCGGATGAAGATGGGAACCGGTGTAAAAGTCTCCTTCCCGCCCTATCCTGGATTTTCCCGACGTGTAATATCCGTGCTCCGGATCATAAAGCGCCATCTCCATGAATTTTTCGAAGGTAACAGGCCCTTCCCGCTCTATCTTCTTCATGATTTTCATTTCGAGTTCGTTCATGCCGAATTATATCCGCAGGTCCGGCCTTTTCGCAAGACAGCCCTAAAGACGGCCCTTAATTCTTTTTATTGAGAAGCGAGGTTTTGCATATTGGGAAGGGGAAGGTATCGGTCGGAGGGTTATGAGATTAAGGCAAACAGTAAGACCGAGGGGAAATTTCAATTCACGCCCCTGCGCGAGGGGCGACTTTCAATCTTACCGTTAATGTCCATCTGCTTGCGTCCGAAATCCTAGGACAGTCCCCTTGCCGCAAATCTCCACGAACGTTCCTATGCCATTCTTTGGCGGCTTTCCTTCGATGCTGTGGGCTTCTTTGTCTCCGGCGATGCCATCAGTTGCCGTATCGCTTTGAAAATCATCTTTATTTCCCCATTATGCTTTTCTATCTTTCTCTCAAGAAGTTTTGTAAATGTTCTCATTATCTGGATATTGACCTGAACGGCTCTTTTGCTGTTCAGAACGCTTGAGAGCATGGCTACTCCGTTTTCAGTAAAAGCGTAAGGCAGTTTGCAAGTGCCGCCCAAACTTGATATTCCAAAATGGAATGTCAAATTTTTGAATTCTTCATTGCTCAAATGAAACATAAAATCTTCGGGAAAACGATCAATATTACGCTTTACCGCCTTATTAGGGCAAACACCGCAATCCGGGCGAATACACACACCAGGGCGAACACAAGGTTCGCCGCTACGAATTTGGGTTAAACGTATTTTCATTGTCGGATTCCCATTTCAACGGATTACCCGTTATATATTCCCTTATATGGTTCGGCATCACGATTGATCGATCCAACGCAACGTGGGGGAACCGTCCGGACAAGTCATTCCAAACGGCTGTTACTATCCGTCCCGCATCGTTCAATTCCATAACACCGTCGGTGACGGCGCCCAAGAGGCATTCCCTTCCCTGCGTGCAGATTGTAATGAAATAAAAGCCCTGACTGGCATAATCAAATTTTTGCAGTCTGACCGAGCGACGATGGTGGATATCAGGGTTATATTTAATGGCCCTTAGTGTCCCGACGGATG